>JBKBTB010000042.1:0-11964 GCA_046291015.1 Exilispira sp.
GCCAGAGAAAAGATCTATAAAAAATTTTCTAAATATGAATATTTAGGACTTACTCTTTTTGTGGGAATCCCGCTTCCAATTACAGGAATATGGACAGGATCATTAGGTGCATGGATCTTACAACTTGAAAGAAAAAAAGTATTTCCCTCTTTATTTTTTGGTGTACTTATAGCTGGAATTATAGTTTCAATTATCCTATTTTTCGGATTGTATTCCCTGAAATTTTTCAAGATTTTCCTTGGCAGATATTTTTAATTTTTAATAAACAATAATCAAAATTAATTAAGAAAAAGATATAATATAAAGAATAATTTATTAAATTAAATAAAGGATAAAATATTGAATGAAGGTAAAAAGATGAATAAAAAATTACTTGAAATTTTACAGGAAAACTTTTTATTGCTTCTATCTTTAATCTGTGCATCTGTTTCTTTTTTATTTATAGGTGTAAACTTTTTAATTTTCACTGCTTTCGTTCCATTATTTTACTATTTAAATGAGAAAAAAATTTCTGGTGGACAAATTTTCTTTTATTTTCTATTTTATTATGGAATAACACTTTTTTTTATAAATAAAATTTCAACAAATTTAAGATATTCTTATCTAATTTATCTTTCTCTTATTTTTTCTATTTCAACTGGAGCATATCTTTTTTTCAATATCTTTAAAAGAGGTATTTATAAATTCTTGCAAATAGATGATATTCCATTAATTTTTATTTTATCTCAAATTCTTTTTGAAATGATACTTGAAAACAAAAACCTGGGTTTTCCATGGGTTACAATTTCACTACCTTCAGCAATTTATCCAGCATTCATTTCTGTTGCAAGTCTGCTTGGAAGCTATTTTTTATCTTTTGAAATTTACTTAATCAACTATTTAATATACAAAATCATTAAAAATGCGATTATAATTTATTTACAGAGAAAAGTAAGTATTTCTACTGTTATAAACAGGCAGAAACATATTATCGTTTACTGTATCATTTTAATTTTAATATTTTCTATTAATTTTATCTGGTATATTTTCAATCCCTATGATTCAAAAATTGAAAAAACAGATTTACTGGTAATAGTCGGACAACCAAATATACCATTAAATTTTAAGTATAGGCATGAATTTTTTGATCTTGCGGTTAATAGAATAACCAAAATGTCTGCATATGCGGCTATGCAGGATGCAGACCTCATAATATGGCCAGAGTCTGCGATTCCTTCTTATTTAATAAATAATAAAAATTTATTAAATAAATTTAAATCATTATCAAAAAATTCTAATATGGGAATAGTTCTTGGAACACCTGATCTTGAAATTATAAATGAAAGAGTATCCTCTTTTAATAGTGCTTTTTACTTTACTAAAGAGGGAGAATACCATATCTATCACAAAATCCAGCTTGTCCCTTTTGGTGAATTTATACCTTTTGCAAATAAATTTAAATTTTTACACAACTTAATTCCTGAAGTCGGTATAGATCAGTCATTTGGTCAGCTAAATCATCCTTTTATAATTACGGATAAGAGTGAAAAAGTATATAGCTTTTATCCTACAATTTGCTTTGAAATGGTTTTCACAAATATTATAAGGCTTATGGCAGAAAAAAATCCTTCTTTTTTTGTGAATATAGTTAATGATTCGTGGTATGATGATACCTTTGAACATGAGCAACATCTTTATCATAGTGTTTTAAGGGCAGTTGAAACTAAAAAGATGGTTTATAGATCTGCTACTACCGGTATTTCAGCAATAATTAACCAGAAGGGATTTATAGTCAGAAAATTGCAACAGGGAGAAGAAAATCTTATAAGCTTTCCTTTATATGTCTATAATGGAAAGACTTTTTATGTTAAAATTGGCTATTTATGGATAAAAATATACAAATATTTAGGTGCATTTATTCTTTTTACAGCAATTTTATCAATATTATTTCCCAAATTTTCTATAATAAAATTTCTCCAAAAAATTTTAATTTTCCCTAAATTTTTCAAAAAAAGATAAGGCTTTTTAATGGAGGAAAGTAAATCAATTTATCCAGAAAAATGCCTTAAATTGGATTTTCATATCCACTCCTGTCACTCTTCATGTGGAAGTTTGGATATGAGTCCTAAAAATGTTATCTCAGCTTTATTGAATAAAAATATTAGAATTGCATCAATAACAGATCATAATTCAATTAAGAATAGTAAAGCTTATATCAATTTTGGGCTTAAAAATGGTATATGCATTTTCCCTGGTTGTGAAATTCAAACAGAAGAAGAAATTCATCTTGTTGTTATTTTTTATAATCTTACTATAGCTCAAAAATGGCAAAACTGGATTGATCAAATTATCCCAAAAATCAAACTGGATCCCGATCTTTTCGGAGATGAACCAATAGTAGATGAAGAAGAAAATATTTTAGAACTTCCAGAATATTTATATTCTGTCTCTCTTCCAGTATCTTTCGACGAACTTGAAAAAAAAGCTTTAGAAGATAACCTTATTTTTTTCCCTTCTCATATAAATGCTTCTTCAAATTCGATAATTTCACAACTCGGGTTTTTCCCGCAAAGCCATCTTTTTACTATTGCTGAGATTACAAATGAAAAAGATTATGATCTTTTCACTGAAAGTAATCCAGAATTAATCTTAATCACAAATTCAGATGCTCATTATCTAAATCAAATAGGATTAAGATACAATTGTATTTATTCAGATGAATTGTTAAAACTCTATGAAGAATTTTTATTTTATATTCAAAAACAAAATAACCTTATATTTGATGATTTTAATAATGAAAAAATAGAAGACTTAAGAATTAAAATATTTTTTGCAATTAAAAATTTGTTTACAAATAAAATATCTATAAATAATAAATTTTCGGATAAAAAAGGAAAGATAGAAAAAGAAGTTTTTTTTCAACCTATTTTTAATTTATAATTTTAACTATCTATGGGATGAATTGCCCAATCTTTTTCGGGGAAAAATTCTAAAATTTCCCCATTTATTGTTTTTAAAAGAACTCTTTTTATTCCAGAATTTGCAATTATAGCCTTACATTGATTACAAATAAATTTATGCCCCACTATATATAAAGTTGCACCATTTGTGGAATGACCATGTTTGGCTGCCAGAACCACAGCATTACTTTCAGCATGTGAGCCTACTGCTCTACATAATTCAAGCGAAGTTCCGGAAGTAATATTATTTCTATTTCTATAGCAATATCCAATTTCAAGACAATTTTTTTGATAAGATGGAGCACCATTATATCCTGTGGATATTATCTCTTTATCTTTAACAATAACAGCTCCTACTTTATTTCTAAAACAGGTTGATCGACTTGATACGGTCTTTGCTATTTCAATAAAATATTCATCCCATGAAGGTCTACTCATAGTAATTATCTTTTCTGTTATATTTTTTCTATTAATTTTTTTACTATTTCTTATAATTTTTTTCTAATTCTTACTTATATTTTATTATATACGAAAAGCATGGTACCTGATCATTATCTTTTATCATACAAAAAGCATGATACCTGATGGTCATCACCCATATTGATTAATTCTGGTGATTTTTCTTTACATATATCCATATGTTCAAAGCATCTATCGTAGAATTTACAACCCTTGAATGTATCTACTGGATATTTTACATCGCCTATTAATATTATTCTTTTTCTTGTTTTTTCCTTAATAGGATCTGGTATTGGAATAGCGGAAAGAAGCGCTTTGGTGTATGGATGAAGCGGGTTATCGTAAATCTCTTTAAATCCGGCTATCTCAACAATTTTTCCCAGGTACATAACTGCCACTCTATCTGAAATATGTTTTACAACAGATAGATCATGAGCGATAAATAGATATGTTAAATTAAATTTATCCTGTAATTCTTGAAGTAAGTTAACTATCTGAGATTGAATAGAAACATCAAGTGCAGAAACAGGTTCATCACAAAGGATAAGTTTGGGATTTAAAGCTAAAGCTCTGGCGATACCTATTCGCTGTCTTTGACCTCCAGAAAATTCATGAGGATATCGATTTATAAAACTCGCCCTTAGTCCAACTATGGTTAATAACTCTTTAACTCTATCTTTTATTTCTTTTTTAGAAAGTTCAAGCTGACCTCTTGACTTGAAAACAATCATGGGCTCTGCTATAATATCTCCAATAGTCATTCTTGGATTTAATGAAGCATAAGGATCCTGAAATATCATTTGAAAATTTCTTCTATATGAATTCAATGTTCGATGCTTCATTTTTACTAAATCTTTACCTTCGAAAATAACACTGCCCGATGTTGGCTCATGAAGCCGAATCATGGTTCTTGCTACTGTTGATTTACCACAACCAGATTCTCCGACAAGCCCAAGGGTTTCTCCCTTATATATATCAAAGGATATATCATCTACAGCTTTTAAGTAAACAGGAATATGGTTGAATAAACCTTTATGTCCAACTACAAAGTATTTTTTAAGTTCTGAAACTTCAACTAATTTTTCTTTCTTATCCATGCTCATATACCTCTGTTTGAGTCATTTTCTAATTAAAAAGGATTAAAACAAGCCAGCCTATGGTTTTCATCTATCTGTTTAAGTGAGGGAATTTCTTTTGTACATATTTCAAGCTTTCTTTCACATCTTGGATAAAAAGGACAGGCTTTAGGTAGATTAACTAAATTTGGTGGTGTGCCTGGAATTGAGTATAATTTTTCTTTTTCTTCTTCATCTATTCTTGGCACAGATTTTAAAAGACCTTTTGTATAAGGATGAGAAGGATTTTTAAAAATATTTTCAGTAGTATTTTCTTCAACAACATAACCCGCATACATTACAATTATTCTTTCTGTCATTCTTGCCACAACACCAAGATTATGGGTGATTAAAATAATTGACATATGAATTTTTTCCTGAAGTTTTTGAAGAAGATCAAGTATCTGAGCCTGAATTGTAACATCTAAAGCAGTCGTTGGTTCATCTGCTATTAGAAGTTTTGGATTTGTTGAAAGAGCCATGGCAATCATCACTCTCTGTCTCATTCCGCCTGAAAATTCATGAGGATAAGAGAATATTCTTTTTTCTGCATTTGGAATACCTACAAGCTTTAACATTTCTATCGATTTTTCTATAGCCTGTTTTTTTGATAGTTTATCATGTTCTATAAGAACTTCTGCCATTTGAGTAGATATTCTGAGATAAGGATTTAATGAAGTCATGGGATCCTGAAATATCATAGAGATTTTCTTTCCTCGAATAAGTCTTTTCTCACTATCTTTAAGCTTTAAAAGATCAATACCATCGAAAATTGCCTCTCCATTTATAACTTTCCCGGGAGGAGAAGGTATAAGACCCATTACTGATAAATTTGTGACAGATTTACCACAACCGGATTCTCCTACAATGCCAAGTGTTTCACTTTTATTTACATGAAATGATACTCCATTTACAGCCTGAACTATACCTTCATCAGTTTTAAATATCGTTCTTAAATCTTTTACTTGAAGAAGGATTTCTTTTCCCATATATTATCCTTAAAATTATATTGCTTTTTAATTTGATTATTTTAATAATTAAATTAATTAAATTCTATTTTTTAATGATGGATCAAGTGCATCTCTAAGTCCTTCACCAAAAGCATTCATTCCAAATAGAGTTAAAGCAAGAGCAATACCGGGGAAAATAATAAGATGTGGATAATTTTGAATAGCTCCTAATGTACCTCCAAAAGTTGCAAGTGATCCCCATGAAGCTTTTGGTGGCTGAATGCCAAGCCCTAAAAATGATAAAAATGCTTCCTGTAGCATTATACTTGGTATAGTTAGTGTTAAATAAACAATTATAGGTCCAATTGCATTTGGAATCAGATGCTTAAAAATAAGCCTTCCTCTGGAAACGCCTATAGATTTTGCAGCCTCAATATATTCGTTATTTCTCAATGTTAGTATTTGTCCCCTTGTAATTCTCGCAATTGTCATCCATGAAACAGCTCCAATGCCTATAAAAAGCATATAATCCTTTCTACCAAAAGCCACCATAAGAAGAATTACAAAAAACATATAAGGTATTCCATAAAGAATATCAACAATTCTCATCATAAGCTCATCTATTTTTGCCGGAGCAAAACCCGAAATAGCACCATAAGTTACTCCAATAATAAGCGCAACAAGAGCAGTTACAATACCAACCGATAATGAGATTCTCGAGCCATAAACTACTCTCGAAAACATATCCCTTCCCTGCTCATCAGTTCCAAAAGGATATTTTGCACATGGTTTTGCATATTGTATATTATCTTCAAAGTTTATATAGTCATAAGGATATAAAGCAATAAAATCTGCAAATATGGCGACAAGGGTAAAAAATATTATTATAATTGCTCCAAATATTGCCAGTTTATTTTTTAAAAGCCTTTTAAATGCATCAGCCCATAATGAAACACCTTTAACTTCTTCAGCATCTATAGTGGTTCTAATGGATCTTTTAGCCATATAGACTTCTCCTGATTTTAAGGAATTTATTTTATATTTTTTTTTATTTAATTCTATAAATTTTTATTCTTATCCTGTATTATTTTTTATATAATTTATTTTTTATTTTAACTATACTTAACTCTAGGATCTAAAAATCCATATAAGATATCTACAATAAAATTCATAACAATAATTAAAATAGAATATGTTATGACATCTCCCATGACTAGACTATAATCTCTATTAAATGCGGCTTGAACAAAAACCCTTCCCATACCTGGAATTCCAAGAATTTGCTCTACAACTACCGAACCTGTAACAATCCCGGCAAAAGCAGGACCAACAAAAGATACAACAGGGATGATTGAACCTTTCATAATATGTCTAAAAAGAATTGTCGAATTTTTTAATCCCTTTGCTCTTGCTGTTATAACAAAATCCTTTCTTATAATATCCATCATACCAGCTTTTGTCATTCTGGTAATATAAGCAGTATATGGTAAGGAAAGTGAAAAAACCGGGATGACAAGATAGGGAATCATTCCCAAAATACCAACTTCAGATGCTCTTTTCCATCCACCAACCGGTAAAACCTTTAATCCTATAGAAAATGCAAGTAGAAAAAGAGGAACAATAACAAACATTGGAACAGAGATACCCATTATTGCAAAGGACATAAAAAAATAATCCCCAAACTTGTTTTGATTCAAAGCTGAAATCATGCCAAAACTAACCCCTAAAATAATTGCTACAAGCATAGCTAAAGAGCCTATTAATAAAGATACTGGGAAATATTGTTTTATAAGGTCATTTACAGTAAATCCCCTCGATCTAAATGATGGCCCAAAATCAAAATGAAAAACAAGATTATTCAAATATCTTAAATATTGCTTATAAAGCGGCTGATCCAGATAGAATTTTCTATTTAAATTTTCCCTTATCTCTTTTGGCATATTTTTTTCTGATGAAAAAGGATCACCTGGAACTGCTCGAATAAGAAAATATGCTACCGTAATAATAACAAAAATTGTTATTATTGAAGAAAAAAATCTTCTAACTATGAATTTTAGCATGAGTCTAACCCCTTACTTCTGGATTCGACAGATAAATTTTACAATCTTAGAAAATATTTTCAAGTAAATAATTTATTTTATAATAATTTATAAATATAAATATTAAAGATAAATACCAAAAATTATATAAAATTATAATTATAAATATATAAAATTATAATTATAAAAATGAAATATAAATATAATAAAAAGGAGCCGCCTTGATTAAGACAGCTCCCGTTAAATTTTTAATAAAAGAAAATAATTATTAAAAATAATTATTTCTTAAGAAGATAAACTTCTTTTAATGGATGCATTCCTAAAATATTCCCGTAGAAACCTTTAACATAAAGCTGCAATGTATATACATTGACATAAAAATAAATAGGAATAATTGGAAGTTCGGTCATAAGGATTTTTTCTGCTTCATAGAAAATAGCCATTCTCTTTTTTGGATCCTGTTCATATTTTGCCTTTTGAATTAATTCATCATATTTTTTGTTACTCCAACCAGTATCATTGTTTCCGCCACCAGTTATCCACATATCAAGGAAAGTATTTGGATCAACATAGTCACCAATCCAACCTGCTCTTGCAACCTGATAATCATGCTGTTGTCTTCTATCAAGATATACTTTCCATTCCTGATTCTCAAGAAGAGCATCTATACCAAGATATTGTTTCCACATTTGCTGAATAGCCTCAGCAATTTTTTTATGACCGGCTGAAGTATTATAGAAAATAGTAATTGAACCTATACCCTTACCATCTGGATATCCAGCTTCCGCTAACAGTTTTTTTGCCTCTTCAATATTCTCACTAAATCCAATATATCCTTTATATCCAGGCATATTTGGTGGAACAAATGAATAAGCTGGAATCTGTCCTGCCTTGAGTATATTCTCGGTAAGGTATTTTCTGTTAATGGTCATGGCTAAAGCTTTTCTTACTCTTACATCTAATAGTGCTTTATTTGTCTGTTTTTCTGGATCAACATTGATCATATAATAATATGTTCCAAGATAAGGATCTGCATGGAATTCTGGTTTTGTTTTCCATGTATCCATAAGTTCTGTTGGAACACCTTCCTGAAATTCAAGTTCACCAGCAGCAAATTGTGCTAAAGAAGTATTATTATCTTCATTTGCATAAATAACAATTTTTGAAAGTTTAACTTTACCAGCATCCCAGTATCTCTCATTTTTTACAAGGGTTATATGATCATTTGGGTACCATTCAACAAGCTTAAAAGGACCATTACAAACAATATTTTCTTTTAAGTACCATTTCTCATTACCAACTTTATCTATAACATGCTTGGGCACAGGCATATATGTCTGGAAAGACATTAAAGAAATAAAGTAAGGAGTTGGTGACTCAAGAGTAACCTGCAAGGTGTATTTATCTACAACTTTAATGCCAACATCTTCAGCTTTACCTTCACCATTTGTATATTTTTCTGCTCCCTTTATATACCATAGCTGATAAGCATATTCTGCAGCTGTTTCTGGTGCTAATGCTCTAAGCCATGAATATTTAAATGTTTCAGCATCTATTGGTGTACCATCTGACCACCTCGCATTATTTCTGAGTTTAAAAGTATAGGTAAGTCCATCTTTTGAAACTGTCCAGCTTTGTGCAACTCCTGGAAGAGGCGCTAATGTTTCTGGATGATAAGCTGTAAGACCTTCAAAAATCTGCATTGCAATTCTGAATTCTGGAACACCGGTCATAATAGCAGGATCTAAAGTTTGTGGTTCTGTTCCATTGTTCATTCTAAATACCATTTCCTTACTCTGGCCAATTAAAAAAGTACCTGTAATTACTAAAAGAATAGAAATAGCCAGCAATATAACTAGCTTCTTTTTCATGAAAGATTTCCTCCTTTTTTAAGAAATCTAAATAATATATGTAATATAATTTTACTTTTGTCAATATTCTACATAAATTTTTTTATTTCTTCTAAAAAGTTGTTAAAAAGATTCTCATCTCCTTTTCCAAATGATATTTTAAAATTTTTCCCATTTTTCATTTCTATTATAATTGTATATTCCTTTGCTTTACCTGAATAATAACCTGAAGGGATATTTTCATATTTATGAAAATTATATTTTTTATCTGTTTTTTCCAGAACATCAACTGAAATACTATTTATTTCAGCGAAAAAGATATTCTGCCTGAAAATAAATGGAAAAATTCCCTTCTTTCTTATAATTTGAGACTTGTTTAATTTTATGGAAAAACTATCTATCAAAAAAGAAAATATAAAAGAGGATATAAAAATTAAGCCGAAGACTATGAATGCTATAATATTTACTTTTTCATTATTTTCAAAAATTTCAAAATATAACATTAGTAGAGAAAATAAGAATAAAAAAATAGCTTGAATTCTTATCGATAAAGCATAAAATATATTATAACCATCTTTAGTTCTTTTCAAATCATACCATTTCGTGTTTTTTCTTATATTTCCACTATCCTGCATAAGAAACTTAACCTCCATATTATTTATAATTATAAAATTTTTTATTGAATTTACCTTACTTGATTATCATAAAAATATTTTTTAACAATAATTAACCATAATTTTACAAAAGGGTTTAAAACAACTTAATTATATTTTTAATTATTTTTATAAAAATATTTGAAAAAAATTTTTGTATTATCAAACTTAACTTATAAAAAATACTAATTAAAAAAGAAGCGATAATAAATTTTGCAAAAAAAAATTCTATTGTCATACTTCTTCTGAAAATAATGATTTATACTTTTTTCATTTTTTATTTTAATATATTAATATTTTTAATATATTAATAAAATTGAACTATAAGCTATTTTTTATATATTATTTAAGGTAATATTAAGATGCAAATGATAAAAAAACCTATTTTATATTCTCCAGCTGGTGATATTAAAAAAGGATTTAGCTCAATTTTTTTTGATGCAGATGGTGTATATTTAGGTTTGGAAAAATTCGGTCTTAGAAAATCTGGAAATATTAAATTTGAAGAATTAAAAAATTTTATAGAATATTGTCACAATTTAAATAGAAAAATAGATATAACATTAAATGCTTATCTAAAAAATTATGAAATAGAGGAGTTTAAAAATTATTTAGAAAAAATTATTTTACTTAATCCAGATTCAATTATATTTTCAGATCCTGCTGTTATTCTTCTTTATAATGAAATTATAAAAAAGATATCTAAAAAAAGATATATTGAAAAATTTCCCTATCTTACACTTTCAACCCAATCAAATACAACCAATTACTATTCAATGAAATTCTGGAATCAGCATAATATTCATAGAATAGTAGCAGCAAGAGAATTAACATTAACAGAATTATATCAGATAAAAAAATTGCAGAAACTGGAAAATTTGAATTTTGAATTAGAAGTTTTTATTCATGGTGCTATGTGCGTTTCTATTTCAGGAAGATGTCTTTTATCTTTATATATGACAAATAAAAAATTTTCAAAAAAGGGAGGTGAAACTGTAAGAGATGCAAATAGAGGCGAATGTGTTCATCCCTGTAGATTCGCATATTTAGTAGAAGAATCCCGGGCAAATGAATATTTCCCGATTGAAGAAGATGGTAAATACTCTTATATTTTATCCTCAAAAGACCTTTGTCTGCTATATTATATTCCGCTTTTTATCTATGCAATGGTAGATGCTTTCAAAATTGAAGGAAGAATGAAATCAGCTTTTTATGCATCAACAATAACATTTACATATAGAAAAGCTATAGATAAAGCATTTGAAATTTTTAAAGATATTAATTTAGAAGAGAACACTCTTCTTAATTATTTTGAAAATCCTGATTCTTTTTTACATGATTTTCCCGATTGGAAGAACTTTGCCGATAATCTCAATATATACACAGAACTTGCATCTCATCGACCATATACTACCGGTTTTTATTTTAAAGAGGAACATCCCTCTTACATGATGCCTTTATATGAAAATAAACTTGAAAACAATTATCTTCTTATTGCCGAACATATTCCGTACGAAAAACTTTATTTTAAAGATCTTTCTTATAAAACAAATATCAATATAAATATAAATCAATTGAAACAAAATCAATTTATGATCTTTTCCAAAAATAGCATTAAAGTTGAAAATATTACATTCAACCTTTTTTGTAAAAAAGGAATTTTTAAACTAGTAAATTTTAAGATATTTGATTTATTATATAATCAAATACAGACAATTCAGCATTCAAATCATTATATTATTGAATTAGATGAAAAACTAGTTTCAAACACTAATTTAAGAAGAGAGCAGATTTTTTTCATTTTTACTGAGAAAAAAGATTTATAGTTTTTTACCTAAATTATCTATAAAGATTGTTTACTTAATTATATTTACTTAATATTGTATTGTAATATTTTCTTAAATTATAATGTAAAATTACAATTTAAATATAATAAAACTTTTTATAAAAATTATATTT
>JBKBTB010000272.1:0-2453 GCA_046291015.1 Exilispira sp.
AGCGCCGCTTGCACAAAATAACACAGTATCACCTCTTTTTATTTTCCCTTTTTTTACCGCATAATCGAATGCTATCGGTATGCAAGCGGAACCCGTGTATCCATATTTATCCATTACCATTATTGCTTTCTCAATTGGCTGATCTAAAATTTTCATCACCTCTTCAATTACACTTTTATTTATCTGCGTAAAGATAAAGAAATCAACCTGATTCAGATTTTTATTTGCTTTTTTACATAAAGATTCAACAAGAGGTGGCCACAGTTTAATATTTCTATCCGGTGGAAGTCTTTGAATTAATTCAAGTCCAAAGCTTTGAGAATCTAAAATTTCTCTGGTTATAATTTTTCTTGTCCCCCCGGCATAAACACCAATATAATTCCATTGAGTTCCATCACTTATAAACTCGCCTTCTATATAATCTGAATTTGATGCGTTTTTCGAAATATCGTTTTGAACTATTATCTTATCCGAATCTCCTAATATTATAGCTGCCGCGCCATCTGCAAATATAGACCATCCAAAAGCATCATTTTCTCTTATATATCTTGTCATATTATATACACCAGTGACTAATCCATATCTAATCTTATGATTACTTTTCATAATACTGATAGCAACATCAAAAGCTGTTACAAAACTTGCACAGGATGCACCAATGTCTAAAACCATGGTGTTTTTTTGTGAACCCTGTAATCTTCCCTGCAATAATATAGAAGTTGCTGGGCTGATGAATTCTGGAGTATCTGTTGCAACTATAATTAAATCTATTTCATCTTTATTTATTGAAGCATATTCAATAGCTTTTAGACTTGCTTTTTCTGCAAAATCTGCTGTAGTTTCGTCTAAATTTCTTAGTTTTGCAATATGACGTTTTTTAATTCCAATTATATTCTCGATTTTTTCTTTATCGAAGCTAACTTTTGTAAGCTTCATAAGCTCATCATTATCGATTGGTTCTGCCGGTAAGTAACTTGCCGATGATAAAATGCCTATTTTTCTCATAAATCTTCTCCTTCTAAACCTTTTTTTAATAAGTTACCAAGTCTATTTAAAGTTTGAAAAAGATCTATATTGTTATTATCAAAAATATATTCAATTCCAAAATAATGCGATATACCAAGTAAAAATTCTATGACTGTATTTAAATATAATTTGGATTTGGGGTAATTATTTTTTTCTATAAATGAATAGTTCATTTTTTTATAACCTTTAACAAAAGATTCATAGTATTCTCTTGCCTTTTTCGGGCTTACAAATTCAGCTTCTCGAACAATATTATAACAATTTTTATCAAATTTTAGATAATTTAAAAACAAAAAAATACCTCTTAATTCTGTTTCGAGCCTGTTAAAGTCAAAAGATAAATTTTCTGATATAAAATGTCGAATCTGTTTTCCGGAAACTTCAACAAGATGTTCAAAAAATAAATGTTTACTTTTAAAATAATTATAAAAAGAACCGACAGCAAGATTTGCTTTTTCAGTAATATTATAAATATTAACTTCATAATATTCTTTTTGACCAAAAATAGATTTACCAGCATCAATAAGTCTATCCTTACTATTAACTGGATAGCTAATATCAGGAAATTTAATTGGTAAAGTTAAGATATTATTTAAATTGAAATCTAAATTATTGAAGATACCTTTTAAAATAATATTTATTGTATCATCAATGGAAATATCTATATCATATAGTGCTTTTCTGATGCAAATCCATCTTAATCCACCGAATGTATAAACATATAATGAAAGAGGAATATTTTTATTTAAAATTCTTTTTAATGTATCTGAATAAATTTTGTAAAGTTTTCTTTCATATTCAAAATATCTATACTGACCTTCTCTAAATACAAGAATCAATTCTTTATTTTTAGTTGTATAGTCCAGCATTGAATTAGCCAGGTTTGATATCTTTTCATATAAATCTTTTCCATCTATTTTTTGTAGCATTTTTTCAATATCACTTACAATTTTATCTAGAATATATTTTATCAAATTTTCTTTATCTGAAAAATAATGATAAAAAAGCCCATTTGAAACTTTTGCCTTTCTGCAAATTTCTGCGATTGATACAGATGAATACCACCTTTTAGCAAATAGATGTATTGAACTGTTTACGATTTTTTCAATGGATGAAATTTTATCACATTCTATTTCTTTTTTCATTTATTATTGCCTTAATAAATAAACTTAATAAATAAAAAATAATAAATAGTTTTATGCAAAATTGAGAGATGAATCACTAACTGAAATAATAATAAAGTATCATTTATTTTTTTCAATAATTTTAACTTTTTTTTTCTTAAAAAAGTTTAATTTCGCTTGATATTAAAATTAAAAAAATTAATATATTGCTTTATTATCCAATAGATAGTAAATTAAATATGATTTATTTTATTAAATAATTTTTTACTTAATCCTATGTTAATGGTAAAATAGTTAATATAA
>JBKBTB010000273.1:0-2448 GCA_046291015.1 Exilispira sp.
CTATTAAAAACATTATTGATGCATTTTCAAAAGATTTCCCATTTATTTATAAGGGTGAAAATGGTGAAAATATATTCAAAAGACTTGGTTATAATTACGGGGATCAGTCAATTTTAAGTAAAAACGCTCTGGATATAACAAGAATAATCGATTGTGAGACATATACAAAGATTGAAAAAGACAAAGAAAATATTATATTAGAAGAATTATTTCATACTGGTTTACAGGAGCATGCCTATATCGAACCTCAGGGTTTTATTGCATGGATTACGGATGATATTGTCAACTTAAAGGGTTCTATACAGTGTCCATACTATGTTTTGAAGGCTATATGTCAAATTTTAGATTTGCCACCTGAAAAGATAAGGATCCAGCAAGCGGCGACTGGAGGGGCATTTGGAGGAAAAGAAGAATTCCCTTCAATTATTGCAGCTTACACAGCTCTTGTTACCTATTTGACCAAAAAGCCCTCAAAACTTATTCTTGAAAGAACTGAAGATATAGAAACTACAACTAAAAGACACCCTTCAGATATATTGCTTAGAATACAATCCGACAAAAATGGTAAGATTAAAAGCATAGAAAGTGATATTATTTTAGATGCAGGTGCATATTGTGGAATTTCTCCAATTGTTCTTGCGAGAAGTGAAATTGCAGCATGCGGGATATACAAAGTTGATGCGGCAAGAGTAGAGGCAAAAGCAGTAGCTACAAATAATGTTATTTCGGGGGCATTTAGGGGTTTTGGAGCCCCACAAAGCTTTTTTGCTATTGAAGTTGCAATGAATCACCTTGCGGACAAATTAAATATAAGCCCTATTGAGATCCGCAAAAAAAATCATTTGAAAAAAGATGATTTTAGTGCAACTGGTGGTAAAATGAGACAGGATGTTTTGCTTTCTGAAATGCTTGACTGGATCAATAAAAAAACAAATTTTGATGAAAAGTATTTTGAATATAAAAGAAAAAATAATGAATTTCTCAATAAAATAAAAAGACAAAAACCTTCAAAAAGAGTGGATTTTCTGGCAAATGAACTTACTAAATATAATGATATATTTAAAGGTATTGGAATATCAGCTGTATTTCATGGATGCGGATTTACTGGAAGAGGTGAGGAGAATATAAAGGCAACAGTTAGAGTAAAATTTTATCCTCAAAACTATTATTCATCTTATCTAAATAATCAATTACCGATAGATGATCAAACCACTATCAATAATTATCAATATTCTGATAAAAATAAAAAAATCATTGTTGAAATATATGTTGCAACAGTCGAAATTGGTCAGGGAATGCTTACTGTTTTTACTGAGATTGCAGCAAATATTTTTGATATACCTCAAGAGATGGTTAGAATAATAAGTGGTGATACACATCTTGTCCCGGATTCAGGACCAACGGTTGCGAGCAGGACGACGATGATTGTTGGTGGACTCATTTATGATGCATGTCAGAGAATAAAAAAAACAAATGAGACCGATATTACTTTAACTTACAAAAGTCCGGATGATATAAAATGGGATGAAATAAGATCACAGGGAGATGCCTACCCTGCTTATTCATGGGGGGTTGCAGTTACAGAACTCGATTTTTCTTATTCTTCTTTTACAGGTAATATAACTAAAATGACTGGTTGTTTCGATATTGGAAAGGCAATAAATGAAAATACTGCCATTGGTCAGGTAATAGGTGGATTTGCTCAATCTATTGGTTGGGCAATAACTGAAAAATGTGAAATAAAAGATGGCAGAATAATGCAAAGAACTTTTACAGATTATCCTATACCAACAAGCCTTGATATTCCAGAAATCGATATAAAATTCTTCGATAATCCTTATGAAAAAGGACCTTTTGGAGCTAAATGTCTTGGAGAGCTTCCATTTGTTCTGGCACCAGCATCTATTTTGCATTCTTTTGAAGTTGCAACCAATATGTATTTTTATAGAATACCATTATCCAGCGAATTAATATATAATTATTTTATGCTTTAAAAATTTTGGACTTTGAAAGTATTAAAGTATTTTTTGAGTAAATATATTTTCAAATAAAATTAGATAAAATATAATAATTATAATTGATCATGTAAAAACTTTAATGGGGGAAAGATGATTTTACAAATAGAGGTTGATGGTATATTATATAAAATTGAAACTCACCCTGCAAAAAGGCTTTTGGATATATTAAGGGATGATTTAAAAATACTATCTATTAAGGAAGGATGCGGGGAAGGAGAATGTGGAGCCTGTTTAGTATTAATAGATGGTAAACTTTCAACCAGTTGCATTGTATCCGCTTCAGCAGTAAATAATAAAAAGATAACAACATTAGAAGGAGTAAAAAAAACTTCCTTATTTTCGATAATAGAGGATTCTTTTGCAAACTATTTTGCGAGTCAATGCGGGTTCTGTACACCAGCAATGGTTATGGCAACTTACTATGCCTTTT
>JBKBTB010000043.1:0-11859 GCA_046291015.1 Exilispira sp.
CAACAAGGATAAAAAAATCAACAAGCTGGGTTTGTGGATATAGTGTTAAGAAAGATGATGATTTTCAATATAGTAGTACATCTTTTGTAGAACCATTTTTAGCAATATTTAAATCTATAGCTGGAATTAAAATAAAGAAAAGAAAAGATGAAAGATTATTTAATAATAATACTTTCCTCGAATTTGAACATCAGGATATTGTGGATAAAAATATTCTTAAGCCGATAATGGGAAAATTAAATACATTATTTGATAAACTTGCAATAATGCAAAGTGGTAAAACTCAACATTATATATTATATGGTTTAATATTTCTCGTTATAATTATATTAATTACAATATTAAGATATATTTAAAAGTTTACTTGTAATAGATTATGCAATAAATGCAATAAATATAATAAATATAGTAAATAAATATAGTATATAAAGTTAAAAATTTTGGGGGTAATTTGAAATATTTTATTTTTATAATTTTGAAAATATTATTTTTAATCTTTCTACCTCCTTTGATTATAGGTTTAATAAATAGGGTCAAAGCTATCTGGGCAGGTAAGCGAGGACAAAGTATTTTACAACCTTTTTTTGATATGTTAAAGCTACTTAAAAAACAGACTATAAGAAGCAACTACTCAAGCATACTAACTTCCATTGCAATACCATTACAATTGATCTCAATGCTAACAGCTTCTATGTTAATTCCCTTTGGAAAATTTTCTTCTATAATATCTTTTTCAGGAGATTTTTTTCTTTTTATTGGTTTACTTAGTCTATCAACATTCTGTCAGATTATTATTGCAATGGAATCTTCTGGTGCCTTTCAGGGTATGGGTGCAAGCAGGGATATCAATTTTTCGATATTTGTAGAACCAGCTTTGATTACAGTTTTTGGTTCAATGATTTTCTACACTAAAAACTATAGCTTAACTAAAATGTTTATTCATTTTTCATTTACATCTATTGAAAAAACAATGATTGGTATTTTATTTGGTATTTCTTTTTTCCTGATATTGTTAATAGAAGGCAAAAGAATTCCAGTAGATGATCCTGCTACCCATCTTGAATTAACAATGATACATGAGGCAATGTTGTTAGATCTTAGTGGCAAAGATCTTGTTTTTGTTTTATATTCCGGATATTTAAGAATATTTATTTTTGCTACTCTTATAGCAAATATATTTATACCAGCTTTTATCTCAATTGAAATAAGTGTTTTGATATTTCTTTTTATTATTCTACTGATTTCTATTTTAATAGGTTTTATTGAATCTTTGTTTCCAAGGGTAAGGATGAGTCATGTGCCCGATTTTATGCTTTTGGTTTTATCATTAAGTATAATTATAGTAGCTATAATGTTTACAATGAACACTTAGATTAATAAAAACTACAGGGAAAAATAATGATAGAAGTTTTATTAATTATATTTTCAGTTTCTCTTCTGGCTCTATCTTTAACAACAATGATGGATTCTTATGTAAGAAATTTAATTTATCAAGCAATAATAATATTCTTTATAACACTTTTTAATCATGAAATAAAGGATATTTTTACAATAATTTTTATACTTTCAGAAACAATCATAATTAAAGGGATAGTGGTACCTTATATTTTAATAAAAAATATAAAGGAAAATGAAATAGTTCGGGAATCGAAATCAACAACTCCTCAATATATTTCAATATTAATAATGTCTTTAATTTTGATATTTGGTTTTACAATATCTTTTTTATTGAAAAATTTTGTAAATAATATTAATCCAGTAGCATTTGGTGTTTCTATTTCTACTATTATGGCTGGTTTATTTTTAATTCTGGCAAGAAAACAATTAATTACTCATGTCATAGGTTATATGGTTATAGAAAATGGTACATTCTTGTTATCTTTAACTGTTGTTAAAGATATACCAATTCTTGTAACATTGGGTATTACACTTGATATTCTCATGGGAATTTTGCTTGCAGCAATTTTAATAAACCATATAAAAAGCGAATTTGAAAATGATGAAGGAATAGATACAATTAGTAAGCTTAAAGATTAAAAGGAGCTAAAAGGTGATTGATATTTTTATAATGATAAGTTTCTTTATAGTAATAATAATTTTATTTTTAAGAAATAATACAGTTAATTATTTACTTTTAGTTTTTTACTCAATCTTTCAAATATTTTTTGTTTTATTAATTTCAAAAGCTTTTTTTAGCAATGATTCTTATAATAGATATTTTTCAATTTTAAAATATCAATATTTATATAAATATTTTTATGTGGATAGCTATTCAATATTTTTTCTTATCATAACATCTATATTGTTTTTAATTAGTTCCATTGCCTCAATAAACAAAATAATATTTATGAAAGAAAAAAATTTTTCATTATATTCAGCCTTTTTGATTCTTTTTTTTGTTTCACTGTTTGGTGTTATACTATCTCAAAATATTCTTGTACTATGGATCTTTATCGAAGCGACAACATTATCTGGTGGAGTTCTGATCTATCAGGATAAATCAAGGCATTCACTGGAAGCAGCCTGGAAATATCTTTTTGTTTGCTCAATCGGTATTGCAATTTCATTCGTAGGAATTATATTTCTTTCACTGGCTTTTCAAACAAATTCATTATCTTTTAGTGATCTATATCTATTAAAGGATGTTGCAAATAAATTCTGGCTTGAGCTTGGTTTTGGATTTATTTTGATTGGGTTTGGAACAAAAGCTGGACTTGCTCCAACACATGCATGGCTTCCGGATGCTCATTCAGAGGCACCATCTCAGGTTTCAGCTTTGCTATCTGGTGCACTTCTAAATACTGCACTATTAGGTATAATAAGAATACTTAATATTTTACCAGATGATGTAATGAAAACTGGTAAACAATATCTATTATTTATGGGTGTTTTATCTGTAATAATTTCTGCAATTTATATGCTAAAAAGTAAAAATTATAAAAGATTATTCGCATATTCATCTATTGAAAATATTGGTTTAATTGCAATTGGTTTATCTTTAAATGGTTTAGCTTCAATTGCTTCCTATTTGCTTATTATTTCACATAGCCTGACCAAGTCATCATTGTTTATAACTTCTGGTGTAATAAAAGATATTTACCATACAACAGAAATTAAAAAGACTTCAAATCTTATGATCATTTCTCCTTTATCTTCAATAGTTCTTATATCTGGATTTTTAAGCATCTGTGGTTTTCCTTTGTTTCTCTCTTTTATGGCTGAATTGAATTTAATTAACTACCTTATTTCAAATAATATGTGGCTATTATTGATTATTCTTCTCTTCTTTTTATTAATTATTTTATATTCAATTGCAAAAATCATTTTTTATATCGTTTTTAATATAAAAGAGGATTCGAGTGCTTCAGAATTATTAAGAATAAAAGAAAAGAAACTCAAATTGGTTAATAACATACAGATCATTTCCGCTCTTATTTTAATAATATTAACATTGATTCTGGGAATATATTTACCATCTCAATTAAATAATTTTATTTCAACTCTTGTAAATATTTAATATAAAAATAAATAATAAAAGATAAATAATTTTGAGGGGAAATTTATGTCAGAAAAAAATATCAAGAACAAAGCCATAAATAAAAATGATAATTCTAATAAAAAAGATAAAATTAAAAAAGGGAAATTGAATAAAGAAAAGATTAAAAAAGAAAAGAAAAAAAATAAAATGATAAGTAAAGATAAAAATAAAAAATTGAAAAAAGAAGATAATATTGAAGAGAAAAAAAAGGATAGTTTATTATTGTTTTTAAGGGATGCTGCAATAATTGTTGTTGTTTTTGTTCTGGTAATTCAACCTCTTATAATTTCAAGTTATACAATACCAACAGCTTCAATGGATCCTACAATTCCGCCAGGAACCAGACTTATTGGATTGCCTTTAATTTATGGTGGTTTTATAATAGGAACAGATATAAAGATGTTTCCACTTAAAAAGATTAATAGATTTGATATAGTCATCTTTAAACATCCAGATAAGAGTATAAGAACACCATATGTAAAAAGAGTCATTGGACTTGCTGGAGATACTGTTTATATTGACGGGAAAAATGTATATATTAATGGACAAAAAATTTTTGAACCATATACACAATACATTTTAGATCCGCAGTATTTAGCTCATCCAGAAGAAAAAAGACCAACATATGGTCCTGTTAAAGTTCCAGAAGGACATCTTTTTGTTATGGGGGATAATAGAGACAATTCTCAGGATTCAAGATATTGGGGATTTTTACCTGTAAGAAATGTATTTGCCATGCCACTTATAATTACTTTTTCTAAAGATCCCCAGACCAAAAAAATAAGATGGAATCAATTTGGAAAGGTTTTGTTTAATAAATAAATTTTTAAACTTTTTAAGATAAATTTTATTATCATTTGATTAATTATAAACTAATTAATTATAAATTGATTATTTATTTTAAATAAAACATTGGGGGAGATTTATGGATAAATTGCCAAATTCCATAAAAAAAATATTTATAAATAAAAATCAAGATCAAACGTTACCCGATAATCTTTTTGTAGTTTGTCCTGATTGTCAGGAGATTGTCTATAGACCAAAACTTGAACAAAACTATGGTGTATGTCCTCTTTGTTCTTATCATTTTAGAATATCTGTTGATGATTGGATAAAATTTCTTTCTGATGAAGATTCTTTTATATCATTATTTGAAGAAATAGTTTCGGTAGATCCTTTGAATTTTCCTGGTTATAAAGAAAAACTGGAAGAGTTGTATAAAAAAGGCTTAAATGAAGCAATAAGAACTGGATATATGAAAATAGGTGGGATAAAAATACTTATAGGTATAATGGATGCAGAATTTATTATGGGGTCAATGGGTTCTGTTGTGGGAGAAAGAGTTACAAGGTTATTTGAATATGGAATGAATGAAAATCTTCCTGTTGTAATAATCTGCCGCTCTGGTGGTGCAAGGATGCAGGAAGGTGTAGTTTCTCTTTTTCAAATGGCAAAAACTTCTGCTGCAGTTAAAAAATTTGCCGATTCCGGTAATCTTTATATATCTATATTGACAGATCCAACAACAGGTGGAGTTTCAGCTTCTTTTGCATTTTTGGGCGATATAATAATCGCAGAACCAGGTGCATTGATAGGGTTTGCAGGGCAAAGAGTTATTGAACAGACAATAAAACAAAAACTTCCAGAAGGATTTCAAAGAGCTGAATTTTTAGAGAAAAAAGGTTTTGTGGATATAGTTTGCGACAGAAGAAAGCTAAGAGAAATGCTGATAAAAATTCTTGAAATTCATAGATATAGAAGATAAAAAAAAATTGCCTTACAGAGATAAATTGAATAAAATGTTAACTTTATAAGATAGATAGATAAATTTTTAAGTTAATAAATTGTAATTTGATAAATTTTTTATAAATTGCAGAAGAATAAACAAAGAATATATTAAAAAAAATATATTAAATAAAAAAACCGATCATGTAAGGAGATTAGTCATGAAAAAAGAAAAGATATTAAAACAAATTGATAAATTAAAATCGATTTCAATGGCTGAAGGGATAGATCTTTCTTCCGAAATCAGTAGATTAAGAGCGATACTTGAGCTTGAAAGTGATGATTACAAAAAAGAAAAAGAGATAGAAGAAGTATTTGCAATTGTTCAAAATTCAAGAAAAATAGAAAGACCAAAACCTCAGGATTTTATAAAGGCATTGATCAAAGATTATATTGAATTGAAAGGAGACAGAAGATATGCCAATGATGATGCTGTAATAGGTGGAATTGGATATTTTGAAAAAACACCTGTTACAGCTATAGGAATTCAAAAGGGACACACATTAAATGAAAATATTACTTTTAATTTCGGTTCTCCCCATCCTGAAGGTTATAGAAAAGCTCTTCGTCTTTCTTTTCAGGCTGAAAAATTTTCAAGACCAATTTTGTTTTTTGTAGATACACCAGGAGCATATCCAGGAATTGATTCTGAAGAAAGGGGTATGGCTCAGGCAATTGCTGAAAACCTTTATTATCTATCAGATTTGAAAACACCTATTATATCAATTATAACTGGAGAAGGAGGGTCCGGAGGAGCCCTTGCTCTTGGTGTTTCAGATATACTGATAATGATGCAAAATGCAATACTTTCTGTCATCTCTCCAGAAGGATGTGCATCAATTCTTTTTAAAGATTCTTCAAAAGCTGCGCAAGCCGCGGTGTCTTTAAAATTAACATCATTTGATCTATTAAACCTGGGAATTGTTGATAAAATTATAGATGAAGGTCCAGGATTGGACATAAATCCTCAGATAGGATTTAAAAATCTTGCAGATCAAATTTCTTCTTCTCTGGCTTATTTTACATCATTAGACCCCAGAGAACTTGTTGAACATAGATATCAAAAATTGAAAAAAATAGGATTTTACAAAGACACAACAGGTTATTTGAAAAAAGGTTTTAATAAATCTAAAAATTTTATATATGAACTTTTTAAGTTTTGATATTTTAAGATTTAATTATTTGAAAAAAGTAAAGTTATAACTATTTTTTTTTAATTATGAATTTTCAATATTTACAAAATCAAATAAAAAAAGGGGATAAAATGGAAATTAAAAATATTAATGCTAAGGTTATAGAGATTTTAAATGTTGAAAAATTATCTGATTTTGTTGATAAGGAGATTTCAACTAAAGGAGTAATTCATAGACTGAGGATTCTTTCAAATGTAACTTTCTTAATATTAAGACTTGAAAGATCTTTAATTCAGGTTGTAGCAGAACAGAATATAAATCTTTCCAGTTTTATGGAAGGGGATTTTGTTGAAGTTTATGGAGTTGTTAGACCATCTAAACTAAATGACAGGGCAATAATGAATAGAGATTATGAGATATTACTCTCAAAAATAAGTTTAATACATAGACCAAAAGAAATTATTCCATTTGAGATAAATAAAAAAGAATTAAATATAAAGCCAGATTTGGAATTCGATATGCGACCTATTTCTCTTAGGCATCCTAAAAAACGAGCCATATTCAAAATATCTGAAACAATAGTTAATTCTTTTTCAACATTTTTAGAAAGTAATGGATTTACTAGAATATTTTCTCCTAAAATTGTTTTTGCAGGTGCTGAAGGAGGAGCCAATATTTTCAAAATTCAATATTTTGACAGAATAGCTTATCTGGCACAATCTCCCCAATTTTATAAACAATATGGAGTTGGAATTTTCGGAAGAGTTTATGATGTCGGTCCTGTTTTCAGGGCTGAAAAACATAATACCACAAGACATGTCAATGAATATATCTCTCTTGATTTTGAAATGGGATATATCAATTCTTTTGAAGATATAATGTCGGTTGAAACAGCATTTCTGAAATATTTGTTTGAAAGTTTAAAAGAAAAAAACAAATTTGAAATTGAACTTCTCGAAATTAATTTACCTGAAATTAAAGAATCAATTCCATCGATAAAATTAAAAGATGCTCATGAAATTGTTTACAGGGAAACAAAAAAAGATTACAGAAGTGAACCGGATCTCTCTCCAGATGAGGAAAAATTTTTGACTCAATGGGCTAAAAAAGAGTATAATAGCGAATTTTTGTTTATTACACATTTCCCAACAAGTAAAAGACCTTTTTATACTATGGATGATCCAGAAAGTAATGGTGAAACACTTTCTTTTGATCTGCTTTTCAGAGGTCTTGAGATAACAACCGGAGGACAAAGAATCCATGATTATCAAACACAGTATAATAAAATTCAATCATTTGGATTAAATCCCTCTGATTTTGAATCATTCTTGCAACTTCATAAATATGGAGTTCCTCCTCATGGAGGTCTTGCAATAGGACTAGAAAGATTAACTGCTAAAATATGTAATATAGAAAATATAAAAGAAGCTTCTATGTATCCAAGAGATATAAATAGGATTACACCATAATAATAAAATTATAAAATCTTAAAATTACTCTAACAATATATAAATAAAAAGGTAAATGATGAGAAATATTTTACTTATTGGAAATAGCTGTAAAGAAGATTCAATTTCATGGAAATTAAACGAAGAAAATAATGTAGGAAATATTTTTATTACACCGGGGAATGCTGGTTGTTATTTTAAATCTAAAACAAGAAATATAATTTTAAATCCTGATAATAAAAAAGAAATAAGTGAATTTTTGATAAAGGAAAAAATAAATTATATAAATTTAACTTCTTTAAATTTTTTTTCAAATGAAATTGAAGATATTGCATCTGAGCTTAAAATTCCTCTTATTGGACCTTCAAAACGCATAAAAAGTTTTTTTAATTCCAGAATAAATATTAAAAATTTTCTAAAAAAATATTCAATAAATACTTTATATTATCAGGTTATTGATAATTTTACTGAACTAAAAAATATAGTTGAAAATTTTTCTTCAAAAAAATTTATATCCAGTGATATACAGAATGGATTTAAAGGTTTTTATTTAATTGAATCAAAGGGTCAAGGAATAAAAATTTTAGAATTTATCCAGACTAATAGAGCTGCAAAGGATAGTAAATTTATAGTAGAGAATTATCAAAAGGGAGAAGAATTTTCAGCAATAATAGTACTGGATGGATTGAATTATATTTTATTTCCAGTTTTAAGAATTTATCCCAAATCATTCGATAATGACTATGGTTTATATACCTCTGGAATGGGAGCTTTTACTCCTTGTCCATCATTTAATAATAATGATATAACTTTATTAAACGAAAAAATAATATTCCCCTTAATTGAAGGTCTTAAAGAGGAGAAGTTGTTATATAAAGGTTTTATGACAATTCATTTTATAAAAAGTATGGATAGACTTTTTGTATTAAATATTCTGCCAACTTTAAATTCTCCTGAAATTGAAACTTTAATACCATTATTTAATTCATCTTTTAATGATTTATGCTTAAGTATTATTTCTCAAAATTTAATAAATTATACATTAAAATTAAATCCTTTATCTTCTTTAAGTGTTGTTTTAGCTTCAAAGGGCTATCCCATTGATAGTGAAAAAGGGGTTTTAATAGCGGGTCTTGATAAAAATTATGAAGGGATAAATGTTTTTTTTAATAAAACATCAATAATCAATTATTCGAAAAATAGAGGTTTTATAAGTAGTGGGGGACGGGTATTAACATTGAATTCGATAAAACCAAAACTTGAAGATGCCTATAAAGCTGTATATGAAATACTTGAAAATAATAAAATTTTTTTTGATGGCAACTTCTATAGAAGTGATATAGGTGAAAAGTATTTTAAAAAGTAAAATTATCAAAGTAAAAAATTGAAAAATAATTTTTTGATATTAATATAATTATTGTTTTAAGTAATGAAAATATTATGGAAATTATCTATATTACAGAAATATCAAAAACTAAAGATATAAAACAAAACTTAAAAATTAAAAATATAAAATATATTAGCTTCGTTGATTATCTTAAAATAAAAGATCAATTTCTTGCGAAAGATTATTTATTGGTTATTGATAAAAATTATATAAAGGATGATGATTTAAAAAAATTAAAAGAAGGCAAAAAGCCAGAATCTATAGTGTTACTAAGTGATACTTTAGATTGGGATAGTTTGATAGAAACCTTTGAAAAGGGGGAAACATTTTATCTTAAACCTGTAAAAAAAGAAGATTTTGAAATATTTGAATAAGTCTGTATAAAAATCTAACTTTATCATTATTAAATAGGAGAACTTATGAAAAAAACAGCAAATCTTATTCTTTTTATTTTTGTATCATTATTTCTTTTTTCGACGATAGCATATGGACAAAACTTAAATTTTTCTTTTACGCCAAGACTTTGGGGAATTGATTTTTATCTCTTTATTAATGATTTTCCTTCAAAATTAGGTAATTTTGCAACTTTGCAGATGATACTTGGAATAGGTGCTGGATGGGAAAGTTATGGATTCTTCAGGGATTCTTCAAATAATCCAGTTCCTTATACAGAAAATCCACCATACCAATATTATTTTAATAGATTGGATATAATCGGGACATTTGGTTTAGCCTTCCTATTTGCCTATAATGAATCATATGGTAAGTATCTTTCGCAGATAAGATTAAAATTTATTACAAACTATCAAACATATGAACAACAGAGTAATAATGTTCCAACATATCTTTCTCAGACTGGTTTTGCCGATAAAGAGGGGATCTTTCAAAATTATATTAAAATAGAATATCTTTTTGATATGACAGTATATTCTACGAAATTTCATACTTACAATGGTTTTGATTTATTATTAAGCCTTGAAATATTTCCAAAATTTATCAATCAAATAGCAGATTTTACAAGATTTCAGGGAATTTTAAGAGGTTATCTTACCTTAATAGAATCAGAAAATTTATCATTATACATAGCAGATAGAATTCAGTTTTATTACATTCCAGCTATTAGCAACTATATACCTGTTTCAGCATTAACCATGGGAAGTCTTGGTTATGTTATGAGAGGGGTGTATTGGTGTCAATATGAAGGAACAATAAGGTTAAATAACAATTTTGACATAAGATTGTTCTTTTTAAATTTATTTAATCAATCTTATATAATACCCGGTTTAATTCTCTTCTTTGATATTGGAACAAATGATTATCAAAACCTGGATAATAAGCTTGACTTTAATTTAATGCAATATTCAACAGGAATTGGATTAGTATTCGTTATTTTTGGTATTGATTTAATAGATTTCTACCTTGATTACAATATTAAAGAAGCAAGGATAAGCTTCGCATTAAGGTTTGCATTATATTTTTAATTATTATAAGGATATTCTATTTCCTTATTATTGACAAATAATTTAACTATAATTTTACTATGCTTTTTTAACATCGCAGAGACACCACAATATTTTTCCTGAGACAATTTTATTGCCTTTATAATATCATTTATTCTATCTTCTATATTTCCCTTAAAGTAATAGTTTAATGTGATATCTTTAAATACAACTGGATGATTTTCAGTTGTTTCTGTATTACAATCAAGTTGAAAAGATTCTACAGGTATCTTCATCTTTTTAAATAGTGATGCTACATCCATTCCAGTGCATCCAAGCAAAGCTGTTAATAATAAACCTTTTGGTCTTGGTCCTCTGTCTTTACCTCCATTTTCAAGGGATGTATCAAGTTCTATTTTGTGACCATCTAATTCCGCTGTAAAATTTAAATCCTCATTCCATACTGCTTTTGAATACATAAAATTAAACCTCCAATTAATTATTAAATTTTTTCAAATGTTTTAATAACAATTATAATAAACTATTTTATTAAGTATCAAAAATATTATTTTTGTATTAAATATAAATAATAATTAAAATTAATAACATAAATTAATATATTAAAAATTTTTGAAAAAGTCATTAATCTGGAAAAAGAAAATTATAAAATATAAAATTTTAAAATATTTGAAATCCTATTATGATTTTAATAACTTTGTATTATCTTTATTAATATTACTATCTGAAGTTAAAAGTAATTTTTCTTCTTTTTTTGTAACTTTTTTGGTTTTAATATTTCTATTCTTGATTTCTTTTATTGTTTCAGCTTTGATTATGAAGGTTTCATCTTCTAAAACATTGAAGCCTTTAACATTGTTTTTTAATTTATCAACCAAATCAACAAGGCTATTAGAATTTGCATCTAATTCTTCCGAAATATTTATCCCTTTTGCAGTTAATTCAGAATAATTAGCAACAATAGAGTCTATAAGATTTGCATTTTCATTTTGCTTATTTGCAAGTTTTAAGATTGTTTTTACTTCTTCTGCTATGGTTCTTGTTTCTTCAAGAATTGAGATAATTGTATTGTTAATGGTTTTTGAGTTTTCAATAGATTGACTAATTTTTG
>JBKBTB010000274.1:0-2430 GCA_046291015.1 Exilispira sp.
CCTTTGCCTATCGATGCATCCGCTCCATACCCAAGATTAAAGCCCATTTTAAATAGATTTAATATTTCATTTTCATTAAAGGAAGATAAAACATAAATATCAAATACTGGATAAATATATTCCTTTTTATGATTTAGATCTTTAATTTTATAAGACCAGTATTCTACAATCTGAAATATTGAATCATCTTTTGTTGTTCCGCTTATTCTATCAATAGAATTTCTTATTTTGCTTATTTTAGCTTCTTTGAAATAATATTCATTTTTATTTTGATTGTTAAATTTTTTTATTTCTTCCTTTATAAGCTCACTCAATTCTATTGTATTATTATTTATAAGTTTATCTGCTGGTATATATTTTATTTTTTTTGCAATTTTTATATTCTTATATTCCTCTATTGTTGTTATTTCTTTTTTTTTAAAATTAATTTTAGGTAAAGGAAGCATATTTTCAGGAAATGGGGTGGATAAAATTAAAGGAGGCTCATTATTTTTATATTGTTCAAGAAAATTTTTTAACTTATCTTCACCTTCATTAAAAAGAATTCCATAACAAATATGTCCCCATATTGTATCAGCCATTAATTCTGTGCCTAAAGGCGATTGCAGGCTAATCTTTATTTTATACATATTCATAATTTTTACCTCTTAGTGAATTTATTTTATATCAGGAAGAGAAAGTGGATTATTATTTTCATCTATTAAATCTTTAAATTCTATTTTACCATTGCCTCTACTACCACCACCACCTAAATAATCAAGTTCTAAAAGTTTTAATCCTTCAAGTAAATATTTAAAATTATCTTCATCAGTTTTGCCATTGTCATTATTTAAATCATATATTTTATAAACTATTTCAAAATCAAAAACAGTTTCTGGTATTACTCTTTCCATAGATCTTGGATTAGCTTTAGCTGTTATTCTATCTATTGTATTTTCATATTTTTCTTCTATGAATGAGTCAAGTCCTTGTTTTTGTGCAAATTCTTTATTTAAAAATGCATCTCTAAATATAACTCTTGTTGGGCCACTTTTTCGTGAACTGGAATTTGATGTACCAAAAATATTACAGATAAAACAATTACTTTCACCGCAATTGCAAGGCTCTCCTTTTTCAGAATTAATTATAAATTTATTATACTTCCATTCAAGTAGATATCTAATTTTTCCCTTAAGAGAAGATCCGGGAATATATGGTTCATTTGTTAAAGGATTTTTAATAACTGGATTGTCTATTCCACCTATTTCGAGATTATCATTACTTGTACCAATATGTAAACCAGTTTTTACAATAATTTTTCCAGATATTTTTTTAATTTTTTTTAATTTCATATAATATCCTCCAATTATAATATTAATATAAATATTATTAAAAAAATTTGTAACTATTTATTATGCTAATTTTTAGTATTGAACCCGTAAAAAAAGCCAACTACTGATTCAAAAAATATGCAAAAACCTTTAAAATCACCTTCGGTTTTTATTTTATCAATCCATTGTTCTAACTCTCTTGCAAAATTTTTATTTAGAGCATTTGTTTTTCTCCCTGTATTATATCTTACTTTTGCTTTTAATAATTTTATTCTTGTCATAACTTGATTAAAAGAAATTTTTTTGGAATTATATCTTTTCTCAATATTTTTTACTTCATTATATATATTTCTAAGTTGACTTTTAGTTAAATTATTACTATAATTTTTAGCGTAATCTTCAGCTTTTTGAAAAAGTTCTAAATTATATTCATTATCTATGAAATAATCCGGAAATTGATTATGTAAATTATTAGGATTATTCATATTTTGCTGATTATTCATTTGAAAATTTCTTCTATTATTCATAAATTTCCCTCCAAATAAGTTTTAAATATATTATTTATTGTTTCAATTATTCTTTTTTTGTTGCTTGCAAGGCATATTGTATTGCGACACATCCTCCTTCATTTTCAATTAAATTTTTAACGAAAAAATCTTCTAAACTGTTTTTTAGATCCTCCTCGTTTTTAATTTTTTCAGAAATATTTCTTGAAAAATAATATTTAAATAAAGATTTATATTTAGCATTTTTTATAATATTTTTCCCATTTTCAAAGTCTTTTTTCATCCTTGCAATATTAAGAAGTTTATATACAAAAGATCTTGAGCATCCGCTGATAGAATTCATATATTCTATTAGTTTTTTACCATTTTTTAATGCATCTTCATATGTATCCCAATCTAAAAGCTCTCCAAAAACTGAAATGCTATATTTATCTTTTTGTTTTTTAACTTTAGCCAGAATTTCTTCACATTTTTCTGACATATATAGGGGGGGTGTCTTATTATTAAAAATTTCTATTGCGCAGCTGAAATTTATATTCTTATTTGTACAGGAATATTTTTTGAATTCACTATGTAAATCTTTTGCAAATTCAAAAATAGCATCCCAGCAACCA
>JBKBTB010000044.1:0-11692 GCA_046291015.1 Exilispira sp.
AATCTTAAAAATATTATCTGATAATTTTTAATTTTAATAATTAAGTAAGTTAAAATAAATGGTATTACCAATATTAAAATAAAAAAAGATGAGAAATAATAAATGGTCGCAAGATAATCATTTGAAAATCTTATTTTCAAATTATCTAATGATAAAATAGTTTTTAATAGAGTTAATGAAAAAGTATAATATAGAAAAAGTATCAGAGAGATATTGTAAGAAAAGGTAAAAAACATATCTGTAATTTTATCCATACTTAAATTAATAATATTTTGAATTACATTTATTTTTAATATACCAGAGATATATTTGTTCTAAATCACCTTTATAATCATTGTCTATACTTATTTTTAAGTCTTTGATTGTTTCAGTTATATCATATGAAGTATTCGATGTGATTCTACTAATCCTATATGGAGTTAAAGATGGCTGGAAAGAAGGTATTAGCCTGTGTAAGGTTATTAAAATAAAGGCAACAATTTTTGCTAATATTATGGGAATATAAATTTTTTGAGGTTTTTTAAATCTATTCTGAAAATAAGTAAAAAATTCCCTCCAGGTAATGCTAATACCAGATGTAACAGTATATATTTTATTGTCAGATTCTTTAAATAAAATTGAATTATAGGTCGCTTCACAAAGTGTTTTTGTTGAACAATATGGAAATAGAAAATTTCCTTTGCCTACTATTACGGGAAATCCATTTTCAATTGCTTTTAAAATATAGATACAGGAAGTTCTATCTTTTGGGCCATAGACATCGGCCGGTCTTAAAATGGTATAAACAAAACGATCATTTTGACAGTTTTTGATAATATAATCTTCACTCATTTTTTTATAATAGACATAATAGTTTTTTTTAAGTGGTAAACCAGGGTTATTTATAGAAATATTTAATTTTTTATAACCCAATATAAGGGATGTAGAAATATATATAAGTTTTTTTATACTTTTTTGCATTTTAATCACTTTTTCATATAAGTTGACAGTAACCTGATATATATTTTTTTTTGCCTTTTGTTCGCTAATAAAATCTGAAACCGCAGCAGCACAATGAATTATATAATCGAAATCATCAGGGAAAACTTCTTCTTTTATCTCATTCAAATCACATATTATTGTATTTACATTTAAGTCTTCTAATAATGAAAGATTTGATTTCGACCGAATAGTTCCATAAACTATAAATCCTTTTTCAATAAAATAATGAGCCAGATTTGAACCGATAAATCCATTAATCCCAGTAATTAGTATTTTACCCATAAATCAATATTTAATTTTTAAATTACTTCCACCTTTTCTTATAATATTTTTAAAATGATCCTGATTTTTTTCAAAAAAGGTTTTCATTTCACGATCTTTTTCAATAAATTTTTCTTCAATCTCTATCGCAATTTTTAAATAATCCTCTTTGGTCATATTTTCTTTATGATATCTTTCATATTTTATTGGAGATAAAATATTTATAAATATTATAGCGTCTTTATAATATGAATATGGGTGAAATTTAAAATCAAATCCTAAAATTTTAGTTATTTTTATTTTATCTCTTTCTATGTATATATGATAAGGTATAATATCTGCCTTATTTTTATCTGCTATAACTATTCCTCCTGTCCTCAATCTTTCATTCAATCCCAGTGTAACCCTTCCGCTTCTAATAGAATTAAAAAGTGGATCGCCAGTTTTAATTATTTTTGCTGCATCAGCATAAAGATTTTCATTATTTGCACAAAATACTTTTAAAAAACCACAATTTTTAAGTAAATAACCGACAATAGGAATTTTGAAAGCATTATGATCAACAGGGATGTAGTAATTGTCAGCACTTGTATTTATTATAGTATGTATATCAAATGTTGTTGGATGATTGACAATATAAACTCTTCTTTTAGAATCATAAATATTTTCTTCACCAGATATATATATAATTGAATTTCTATTAACATAAGGGTCGACAAAAAATTTTTTTATAAAAGAAAAAAATCTTTTATTTTTAATTCTTTTTCCAACATTATTTCCAAAATAATCCTGGCATAAATTTTCAATTGAATTGTTAATGTTTGTTAAAGGATGAAAATTCAGTTCTTTCTTTGCCTTTTCTATAGATATTTTGCTTTTAATATATCCACTTTTAATCAGAGAAAGTGTTAAATTTTTAGATTTGAAAATTTTTTCAGAAATAAATGCAACTGGATAGGTTAAAAATTCGGGTAAATCTATAAAAATTTTAAATCTTTTTTTATTATTAATTTTACATAAGGCATTATAAATCTTGATAATAAAATCTTTATATGAAATATTATTTTCGATATCGCCAGATATAATATAACTTTCGCTGGATTTACCATAGATAATTGAATTAAAAATCCCTTTGGCAAGATCATATGAATCAACAAATGAAGAAAAGCCAGGCAATCTTCCAAATATAAAGTTTTTATCTATATTATAAACAAGTTTTAAAATTGAAAAATTATCATCTCCTTTACCTATGACTGTACCCGGTAATATGTTAATAAAATCAATATCTGAGTTCTTTGCCAGATCTTCGCATACAATAAAACCAGCCAATTTACTGTCGGCATAAGGATTTTTAATAAATTTTAAAAAACTTTTATCCCCTTTTTCATAGAGATCATTAAAATTTAAAATTTCTTCTTTAGAAGAAAAAGAATGAAATTTTTTTTTGAAACCATTGAAACCTATATCCTGTTCACTTAAATAATGTGTTGTATCACAAAGATTTAATATTGAAATTGAAGAAATATGAATAAATTTTTTTACTTTATTTTCAATTGATGCCTTTAAGATATTTTTAGCTCCAGAAACATTAATCTCCCATAACTTTTGAATATCTCTTTGTGCAAAAGAAACAAAACCAGAAGAATTGATAATAATATCCAGATCTTTTGTTTTTTGAAGAAGTTCTTCTTCATTAAAAATATTAATTTTTAAGAAATTAAAGATTTCAGAATTTAAATCCCTATATAGATTATTCCATCTTGTTCTGGAATAGAATATTCTAATCTCATCAATATTAAATATTAAATTCTGGTTATCAGAAGTGTATATTTTGTTTTTAATATTATCTAAATTATTATATAAAAATAAAATAATATTTGAGCCTATAAAACCAGAACCACCAAAAATTCCTAATTTTTTTATAGTTAAATCTTTATTCATATAATTATTTACTTTTATGATTATTTATATTTTTATTGCTTTAATTTATTTAATAGAAAAAGTTATAAAGTCAAATCTAAAATTTATTTGACATTCAGTAAAAATGATGTATTTAAAAGTGCTGACGGGGAGTAGCGCAGTTGGGAGCGCACTTGATTTGGGATCAAGGGGTCAGGAGTTCAAGTCTCCTCTCCCCGAAGTGCACCTGTAGCTCAGTAGGATAGAGCATCGGATTTCTAATCCGAGTGCCGCAGGTTCGAGTCCTGCCAGGTGCGATTTTTGTGGTGGATGTAGCTCAGCTGGAAGAGCGTCTGACTGTGGCTCAGAATGCCGTGGGTTCAATCCCCATCATCCACCCTTTATAGCGCCCTTAGCTCAGCTGGATAGAGCGGCGGACTTCGAATCCTCAGGCCGCAGGTTCGATTCCTGCAGGGCGCGATATAACAACATCGGGTCGCTAGCTCAGCTGGTAGAGCAACTGACTCTTAATCAGTAGGCCAAAGGTTCGAATCCTTTGCGACCCAATAAAATAATCGTATTGTAATTATTTCTACTATCAAATATTTAATATATCTTTTTAAAAAAGATAAATCTATATACATAAAACAAAAGCGAGTGTGGTGGAACTGGCAGACACGCTAGACTTAGGATCTAGTGCCTTCGGGTGTGTGGGTTCAACTCCCTCCACTCGCACTTTTTTTAAAAGTGCAAGTTATCAATTAAATCAGTATTAAAAAATAAATATTAAATTATTTAAACTTAGAATAAATTAATTCTATACCTTTATTATTACTGAATTTTATTTTTACTTATATTTTTACTGAATTAAAAAAAAAGTGCTTATCTTTAAGCTTATCTTTAATAAGATCGCTAACAATTATTATGATACTATAGATTAAGATCTTTACAGGATTAAGATTTAATTTAATGAATTAATTAAAATTTATATTGTTATTAAAATCTATTATTCACCGGCGATATCTACACCTTCGAGATATATTCCATCAGGACCAATATAATTTCCGATTTTGATAATATTATTTGATAATTTCATTGAATGAATGAGATTTCTTATATTTCCAGAAACTGATCCTCCTTTTACTGGAATTCTTTTACCATTTTTTGTAATATATCCAAGTCTGATTTCCGATGAAAAATCACCTGTAATATCTTTTGGACTGAATGCACTGAATCTTAATAGTAAAACAGTGTTTTCATTAGACATTAATTGATCAATTGATATATCTCCTTTTTCAATGATATAATTGGTTGCAGGGCCTGTATATGGGATATTTAAGTATTGAGAATATTGAAGTTGAGCAACATAATTTTTTAAAATATTATTTTCTATAATTGCAAATGGTTTTAATGGAATTCCAAATTGATCAGAGATTGCAGAATAAAGCCCGCCTTTTAATAAGGGTTCAACTCGAATATTTAAAGAAGGTTCCGGTATATTTTTACTTATTTTTTCATTCAGTTTTAACAGCGAAAATTTGTTATAAACAGAAACAGCATTTGAATGAGTATAAAAAAATCCAAAAAAATTTTCAAGAGCCTCAAGACCAAAAATAACATTATATTTACCAGTAGGAAGAGGCTTTGCATCAATACAATCTATAGCATATTTAGCCTGATCATTAAGTATTTTTTCAATATTTAAATCTTCAATAAAAACAGCATCGATGGTAAAGAAACTTTCAGTTTCTAAATTTCTGCCAGCTAAAAAGACTCCTTCAAGCATCAAATTCGTTTTTTCAAATTTGTAAGTATTTTTACTGGAAGTTGTAAGCTTTTCTTCTATATATGAAACAAAAAGTTCTGTTGTAGAAAGTTTTACATTCTGAAGACTTGAACTTGAACGAATAATTTTTTCAGAAATTTTTTCACAAACTTCAACTGGATTATTTTTTATGGAAATATCTGCATTTGAAAAATCTGGATATTCAAACTTCTGAGATGGTATCTCGAAAAAAGGATTTTTTACAAGGCTTGCAGAAGTAATTGCATCATCAATCATCCTTTTTATTTCATCATCATTTGATTTTTCTGAAATGGTAATTGTGGAACTACCAACAAATTTCTGATCCCTATCTTCGTTAATAACCCATAAAAAAATGGTGTGCTTTTCAAATTCACCATATCTTTTACTTTCCGGTTTGCCAAAGATAAAATAGCTTTCTGCTCTTTTGATAAAGGTACTTTTTACTGACCAGAAATAGAGATTCTCTTTATTTAAAAAATCTATTAACTTTTGATGAAATGAGCTTTTCATTATAAATCTCCTTTAATTAAAAAAGATGAGTCAAATTTTATCTATCCAGATTTTATGCGAGACGTGCCTTAAGCAAAAGATGTGGACCACCATCAGTGACTTTTATCCATTCTTTGTGCCCTTTTCCACAATATCCTAAAGAAGAGACTTTAAAATCATTCCCAACATCGCTTATACTCATAAGTAAATCTGGAACATAACCTGTAACAATTACAGGTGAGAAAACCTTACCAGTAAATTCTCCATTTTTAATTTCTGCAGCATACAAAGCCTCAAGTTGAATACCCCAACCTTTTGGATCCTCCATGCCATTTGTAGCATGATCAATATAAAATCCATAATCTACTTTTTTAAGCATCTGTTCAAATGATGAATTTCCTTTCTCAAAATATGTATTTGTCATTCTTGCGTATGATTTATGACTATAAGACTCTCTTCTTCCATTTGGTGTTCTTTTTATTTTTAATCTTGATGCAGAATTCAAATCTGTCAAACCAGAAATCAAGATCCCTTCTTTAATAATCTGAGTAGCGGATGCGATCTGCCCTTCATTATCAAAGAAAAAAGATGCACAGGCTTCTTGATTTTCCTGACCTAAAATTGGACTATCCCACATATTTACAAGTTTTGATGCTACCTGTTTGCCAATAAATTCTTCACCTTTTGCCCTTTTTTTCAAAAACATATCTGTCTCTGTTCCATGACCAAATGCTTCATGAGCGAACATCCCTGCCATAGCCGGTGAAAAGATACATGTATAAGTCCCGGGAGTAATCCTTGGTGCACCAAGAACTTTAATTCCATCTTCTACTACTTTACTGGCTTTTTCTTTGTCAAATTGTGCATGTTCAAATCCACCAATTCTGGCAAACCCATCAAACATTTCAGCAGAATCTTTGCCATCGGATAAAACAAAAAAATATAATGATTCAAATCTACAAAGGCTTTGAAATAGCTTTTTGTTTCTATTTATAAAAAGTTCATCCTTTTTTTCATATCCAAGTCTGAACATAGTCATCTGGATTAGATTGGAAAGATTTTCTATATTTTTTCTATTCTCTTTTGCTTTGTCAAGATATTTAGAAAGGGAAACAGAAGAAGGATCAATTTCTATATGTTGATAAAATTCTTTTTCAATTTTTTCACCCGGGTCTATTTTAATATTTGTATTTTTAGAAATTTCTAAAGATAGAAGATGTTCAATCCCTTTATTTATTCCATCGGAAGAAAGATCACTTGAAAAATATTCATAAAAATTTTCTCCATTAAATATTGTAAGTGTAAAGCCAGCTTGTGGATCCGGAAAAGAAACATTATCTTCTCTTGTAGAAGAAGTAACATTTCTGGATTCGAGTTTTTGTGCAAAAGCTGATGCATATGAAAATTTTCTTTCTAACTTTTCAATGGCATCATGAAAATCTTGATAGAATTCTCTTAATTCAATCATTATCTTTCCTTAAATAAATTAATTAATAATTTTTAATTTTTTATAAAAATACTTTTGTTATAAAAAATAATAAATCCTTTACAGAAATAAAAAATTTATTTATATGCTTTTTCAATAAATATTTTTGCTCGATGCTGGTTAATTTCCCATTCCGTAGTATTTGAAATAGCCTTTTCATTCTCCTGGTCAAAATATGAAAGATCAATAGTCAAAGTCTCTCTGCAAATATAATCCTTAAATTTATCTATGCTCTTAAGCAATGCTAAATTTGTCCAGATTGAGACTTTAATCCTATCTGTAACTTCAAAATTTAACTGTTTTCTCATGTTTTGTATCTTATTGACTATTTCTCTGGCATCACACTCCATCATTAAGTCTTCTGTTAAAGTAGTATCCAGAGCTATTGTCAGATGTCCTTCATTTACAGTCGCAAGACCTTCAACAGGTTTCCTTTCTATCTGAATATCATCTATGGTAAAATCATAAGAAAAATTATTTTCATTCAAAGTCAATTTTTCACCTTTTATAAGCTTTTCAACCTCTTTTGATGTAAGATTTGAAAGCAATTTTTGAGCAATATTTATATTTTTACCCAAAATTTTCCCTAGTTTTCTGAAATTTGGTTTCGCACTATATTGAACAATACTGCTCTCATCAGAAGAAAAAACAACCTCTTTAACATTTAATTCTTCTTTTATAAGTTCAATAAAATCTAAAATTAAATTGAGTTCGTCTTCATATGGATCTATGATTATAACTTTTTTAAGAGGTTGTCTAACCTTTAATTCATGTTGGGTCCTTAAAAATCTTCCTAAAGCTATGGCTTTCTGGATTAAATCCATTCTCTTTTCAAGTTCTTTATCTATCAAATTCTCAATTGCAACAGGATAATCAGTAAGATGTATGGATTGAGGCATTTTATCTGTTTTCAGATTTCTATATATTGATTCGGTAATAAAAGGGATATATGGTGCGGCTACTTTAGAAAGATTCAAAAGTACATAATAAAGAGAATGATAAGCTTCGTCTTTATCCTTATCATTTTCAGATTTCCAGAATCTTCTTCTCGATCTTCTAATATACCAGTTGGTCAGAATATCTATAAATTCGATAATAGGAGGTATTGCAAGATAAAGTTTGTAGGATTCAGTTGCCTCGGTAACTTTTTTTATAAGAGTTTGCAAGTATGAAATTATCCATCTATCGAGCTCATTAGAAAAATTTTTCATCTTTTCTGGATTATTAATTATATCTTCGTTAACCTGCCATTTATCGATGTTTGCATAGGTTATAAAGAATGAATATGAATTCCATAAAGGTAGTAAAATATTTTTAACAATTTCTTTTACTCCATTTTCGGAAAAATGAAGTTCTTCTGCCCTTATTACTGCTGAATTAACAAGATATAACCTTAATGCATCTGCACCATATTTATTCATAATATAAGTTGGTTCGGGATAGTTTTTTAGTCTTTTACTCATCTTTTTACCATGCTCATCAAGAACAAGACCATTTACAATACAATTTTTAAAAGCCGGTTTATTAAATAATGCAGCAGCTAAAACAGTCAAAGTGTAGAACCATCCTCTTGTTTGATCTAGACCTTCAGCTATAAAATCGGCTGGGAATCTGCTTAAAAATTTTTCTTTGTTTTCAAAAGGATAATGTTCCTGAGCATAAGGCATGCTTCCAGATTCAAACCAGCAATCTAAAACTTCTGGTATTCTTAACATTTTGCCACCGCATTTAGGACATGTAAATATAGCATCATCTACGAAATGCTTGTGAATATCATTGAATTTTTTACCACTTAATTCTTCAAGTTCAGAAATCGAACCAATGCATAAAGTGTGTTCACAGCTTTCGCATTTCCATACGGGAAGTGGTGTGCCCCAAAATCTATTTCTTGATATAGCCCAATCTCTTGCACCTTCGAGCCATTTACCGAATCTTCCATCTTTGATATGATCCGGTACCCAATTAATTTGCTGGTTACATTCAATCATTGTTTTTTTAATCGGTTCAATCTTTACAAACCAGGTAGAAATGGATTTATAAATCAAGGGAGAATCACATCTCCAGCAGTGAGGATAAGAGTGAGTAATGGTTTCTTTTTTAACAAGAAGATTTCTTTTTTTAAGATCTTCAATAATAAGGGGATCTGCTTTTTTTACATGCATCCCTTTATAATCGAAAACTTCTTCTGTAAATTCACCATTTTCATCTACAGGAGAAACGACAGGAAGTTTATAAATTAGTCCTGTGTTGTAATCATCTTCGCCAAAACCTGGTGCTATATGAACAATTCCAGTTCCATCTTCTATAGAAACATAATCCGCATTAACAACCTGAAATGCATTTTCACTAATATTTTCAAAATAAGGAAAGAGTGGAATGTATTTTTTACCTTCTAATTCTTTTCCTAAAAACCTTTTTTTAATGGTATATTCATTTTGATCTTTATAATAATGATTTAATCTTGCTAAAGCTAAAATATATCTTTCTTTAGATTGATGGTCAAAAACTTCGGCATATTCAACTTCTGGACCAACTGCTAAAGCCAAATTTGATGGAAGTGTCCATGGAGTTGTTGTCCATGCAAGAAAGTATAGTTGATCATCATCTTTGGATTTAAATTTTATAGTTATTGCAGGATCTTTTACATCCCTATATCCCTGATTTACCTCAAAATTTGAAAGAGGAGTTGCGCATCTTGGGCAATAAGGCAAAATTTTAAATCCTTCATAAATAAGTTCCTTATCCCATAGTGTTTTAAATACCCACCAGATAGATTCCATATACAAAGGATCCATTGTCTTATAAGCATTATTGAAATCTACCCATCTTCCACTTCTATTTATTATTTTTTGCCATTCAGAGGTGTATCGTAAAACTATACCCCTGCATGCTTCATTGAATTTATCTATACCATATGCGATTATATCTTTCTTTGTAGAAAGATTTAATTCTTTTTCCATTTCATTTTCAACTGGAAGACCGTGGCAATCCCAGCCCCATCTTCTATCAACATGATAACCTTTCATCGTCTTATATCTTGGAATAATATCTTTTAATAATCCAGGCACAAAATGGCCATAGTGCGGAAGTCCAGTTGCAAAAGGTGGACCGTCATAAAATACAAAAGCCTCTGAATCTTTTCTAATTTCTAAGGATTTTTCAAAAATCTTCTGGTCTTGCCAGAATTCTAAAACTTTTTCCTCTAATTCCGGGAAATCAACATGCTGGTTAACAGGTTCAAACATAACTAAATACTCCTAAAATATAATATAAAATACTAAAATTTTTTTTAATAATTTTTCAAAAAAAAGAATAATAAAATATTTATATGTCCAATTTAACCTAAGGTTTAGATTTTGCAAATTTAAATAATCTAAATAATAAATTTCCAGACTATCATCGATTTTATGTACAGGATAAATCTGTGATAATAAGTGTTTAATAAGAATCTCAAGTTTTTTATCTAAATTCTCTTTTATTTATAAAGGTTTTAACCAATATATAGAAAGTTATATTGAAAAGAATTAGTATTAATGATGATAAAATTGATTTATCATCAATAATTTCTGGAAGATAAACAGGTTGATTCGGGAAAGAGATTTTATTTAGAGGATAAAAAAACAAAGATTTAAACTGAATTGAAAAGAAAATTGTAAATATATTAAATAGAATTCCAGCAGCTGAAGAATAGAAAAAATATCCAGAAATAAATGAAATATTTACAAAAAAAATAATAGAAAATGATAATAAAATTAGTTGGACAATTAGATTTATCAATATATATGAAACTGGAAAAGGTGAATTATCGGAAAGTCTGGGAGGTCTATTTGCGAAGATGAGTTTTGAGCTTAATGACCAGCAGATTGTTGTTAAAATGATGCTTGTTAAAATTAGAAAAAATGTCCAGAAAAGAATTTTACCGGAATAATAAGAGATTCTTTTTGAAGATTGAGTAAATAAAATATTGATTTTATTACTCTTAATTTCATCTCTAATATCACTATCTATAAATATTGTAAATATAAGAAGACAAAGATAAAAGCAGATACCAAAAGCGTATCCTCCATAACTATAATTTAATGGGATATTTTGATTTCCGCTTAATCCAACCCTTTGAAGATGTAATATAAAAGTCAGTATTGTTGAAATAAATAGAAGAGTAAAAAAGAATATATAAAGAGAAAGATTTTTTTTTGCCTTAATAAATTCTACTTTGAAAAAGGAAAAAGTATAATTCATAATAAAACCTCATTAAGAATAATAAAAACTAATTGCTAAAAAAAAGTTCTTTTAGATGTTTTTGTATAGGTTCAATGAATAACAATCCATTTATATTATTTTTTACAAAATTGTTTATTATTTCAATATAATCGATTGAATCTTTATCAAGTATAATTTCAAAATTATTTTCATTAAAGATTAATGAAGAACTATTTATTTTATTGTGACTTAAGAATGAATTTAATTTATCAATAAAATGTTTATCTATATTCTGTTTGAAAGAATATTTTGCTCCAATTACTTTTAAAACAGCCAGGGAATTTTTACCTCCATCAAATTTTTTAACACCTTTATGAATAATAACAATATGGTTCGCCAATCTTTCTACTTCTTCTAAATAATGAGAAGAGAGCAGTATTGTGCAACCTTGAGAAGCAAGTTTTTCAAAGTATTTTTCACAGAAATAGATTCCATCTATATCAAGACCATTTGTTGGTTCATCGAGAATTAAAAATGAAGGGTTAAGTAAAAGGGCAGAGGATAATGCT
>JBKBTB010000275.1:0-2418 GCA_046291015.1 Exilispira sp.
CAACAGAAGATGAACCAGATAAAAAATTGTTTTTTAATTCAAATCTAATAAATATAATTGATATAGATAGAGTTGATAAATTAATTTTAATATAAAATTGATATAAAACATATATTTTATTTAAAATATATTTAATAAAAAATTATTTAGAATTTTCTAACATTTCTATAAATTTTTTTTCATCTATTATTTTTACATTTAATTGTCTTGCTTTTTCAAGTTTTGATCCTGGATTTTGCCCCACAACAAGGTAAGTTAGCTTTGACGAGACAGAATTTAGAACTTTTCCCCCTCTTCTTTCTATTTCTGCCTGTGCAAGTTCCCTTTTAGGGAAATTTTCAAGCGTGCCTGTAATGCACCAGCTTGTTCCTTCAAAAGTCTTATTCTTATCTTCTAAATTTTTCTTAATTTCAAGTTTGAAGCCTAATTTTTCAAATTCATTCATAAGATTAATAAATCTTTCACCTGAAAAATGTTCGATAAAAAGAGAAGCTGTCTTTTCACCTATACCATTTATCGAAGTAAATATTGAAATTTCTTTTTTCTTTGCTGCCTCTATGAGTTTTTTTGCGCTGTCAAACCCATAATTTATTAAGAGCTTAACTGTCTGTTTACCTAATTCTTTGAAGCCTAAAGAATATAAAAGCACATCAAATGAATTTTGCTTTGATTTTTCTATGCCTTCCTTTATAAGATTTATTTTTCTTTCTGCGAAACCTTCAAAATTTAATAATATAGAGTAATCTATCCTGTATATATCAGGAATGTCTTTTATAAAATTGTTTTCAAAAAGTAAATCTATTGTTTCATCTCCAAGATTTTCGATATTCATACAGTCACGACTGGCAAAATATTTGATTGATTCGGCAATTCTTGATTTACAATTTTCATTATCGCAATACGCTATTGGACCATCAACTCTTATTTTAGTTGAGCAGGATGGACAAAATTCTGGTAATTTTATTTCAACTGGATCTTCAGATTTTTCTATAACCTCTTCTACTGCCGGTATAATATCTCCTCTTTTAGAAATAGATACGGTATCTCCTATTGAAAGATCAAGCATTTTGATATAATCAATATTATGTAGTGTTGCTCTCGATATTACTGAACCAGCAAGAGAAACTGGTTTTAATATTGCAACCGGTGTAATTCTTCCACCTCTTCCAACCTGCCATATTATGTTTTCAACTTTGGTTTGGGCTTTAGGAGCTTCAAATTTATATGCTATAGCCCATCTTGGATGATGACCGGTATAACCAAGTTCATTTCTGATTGAAAATTCATTGACCTTAAATACAAGACCATCTATCTGATAAACAAGTTTATCTCTTATCTTTGTAAAATGATCTATTTGTTCTTCTACTTCTTTGAATTGAATTGTTTTGAAAACTGTTTTATTACTTATATTTTCCTCATCAAATAATGTATTTTCTATGTTTGGATTTAACTGTTTATTCAAGTTATTTAGAATTGTCTCATTGGTTGAAACAAAAATTGTATTTTTAGAAAGATTAAAACCAAGATTTAAAAGAAGAGTTAAAAGTTCATAATCATTATCAAAACCTTCACAAATAGCATCATAGGCAAAAAATTTTAACGGTATTTTCGCAACCTCACTGCTTTTGATTCTATTTAATGTCCCTGCAGCAAAATTTCTTGGATTTGCATAATCATTGGAATTTTTCAAGTTTTCAAAATCCTTTTTTTCAATAAAAACTTCTCCTCTTACTGAAATATCTATTTTTTCTTTTAAATTAAGAGGTATTGTTTTTATTGTTCTACAATTTTCAGTTATATCATTTCCGATAAATCCATCACCTCTTGAAACAGCTTTATCAAGAATCCCTTTTTTATAATAAAGGACAATTGAGACACCATCAAATTTTTCCTGAATACTAAAGGTTGTTTTGGGATATTCAGAAATTATCTTATTCATCCAATCTAGTATTTCAGTTTTTGAATATGCCTTATCCAAAGAAAGAACAGGAATTTCATGCTTTATCTTCTCAAATCTGTTCGATAGATCCGAACCAACTCTTTTAGTAGGTGAATTTGGATCTTCAAATTCTGGGTATTGATTTTCAAGGGTTTTTAGCTCATCAAAAAGAGCATCAAATTCAATATCAGAAATTTCTGGTTTGTTTTCTACATAATATAGATAATTGTGATGTTCAATTAATTGTTTAAGTTCATCTATTCTTTTTCTTACTTTTTCTTTATCCATATATTTATCCTTAAAAATATTTTAAATATTGTTAAATTATAAAAATATTAATGATAATTCATAAAAAATAACACTAAGAATTAAACTAAATTTTATTTATGAAAAAAATATGGAATAAATTTATAATAAAAACTTTTATTCTATCTTCTTTATCTCATATTTTATCTGTTTTTGCTTTTTCTTATCATAGA
>JBKBTB010000276.1:0-2400 GCA_046291015.1 Exilispira sp.
CTGATTCTATATTTTCAATTTTACTATCGAATTCCAGAGAAAGTTTTTTAAATGATTCGATTCCTATAGATAGCCTGGAAATATTACTATTAATTTTATTTTCAATTATATCCTGCCAGTATGGAAATATCTTTAAAAGCACATTTGAATAATAAATCGGTTTTAAACTTTCAAGTGAAAAAATAAATTGATTTATTATATTATCCTTTTCAGTTAATAATTTATCCTTTTCAATAAGTTCTTTCATAATTATATTAAATAAAGCTTCCAGTAGATTTATATTTGTAAAGCATTCAGAAATATTATCTATATTGAAAGATTCTTTATCGGTTGATAAGATGCCTATCTCTTCTTTTAAAGCTTTTGAAAATTCATTACTAATTTTATCAGTAATTAAATTTTTACCAAAAATAGTATGATTAATAATAAAATGAATCTTGTTTTTAACAATACTGGAAAATTCATTAATAAAATTATTTAATATTCTGTATAATTTGTTTAAAAGAATTATTGCTATTACAGCGATTATTAAAAAAAGCGGATAAATAATTAATTTATAAATCAAAACTTGTTCTGGTATCCCCGGTATATTTTTAATTTTAGAATAGATAAAAATATCAAAAATGCCCATAGTTAAGGTTATTAAAAGCAAATGAATAATAATAAAATTTCTAACTTTAGATATAATTTTAATCTTCTTTATTAAATTGGAACAATTTATCAATTTTTTTTTATCCAAAAGCTCTCCTGGTTAAAGATATTATTAATAAATTTAAAATATTTATCAAAAATTTTTTAAAAATCCTTAAAATCTTCTAATGGTATTTTATCTTCTGGTTTAATAAGATCGATCTCTTTTGCAGTTTTATGTTCTTCGCTTGATTTTTCTTTATGATCGACCTCAATTATTTTAGTTTTATGACCTTTTTCTGATATTAATTTTTTTGAAGCTTGATTTTGCATAAGTTCTCTGGCTTTCTTATCACCATATGCCAAAACATTTAATGCTAAGACAATTTTCTTATTTTCTTCAACTTGTGAAAGCATTTCTTCCGCAGAAGATGCCGTTTCTTCAGAGGATGCTGCGGTTTGTTGAACCACTGAATTTATTTGAGACATTGCTTTTGTAACCTGATTGGCACCCTTTGTTTGTTCTTTAAAAGCCTTGGATATTTCGGTAAACATTATTGAAGATTTATCAATTAGATCTTTAATTTTTGCAATATTTTCTGCAGTAATTGAAAGCTGATTATTTCCCTTTTCAATGCTTTCTATAACAAAATCTATAAGGTCGGTTGTCTCTTTTGCCGCTTCCGCACTTTTCTGAGCCAATGATTTTACCTGTTCTGCAACAACAGCAAAGCCACGACCTGCATCACCAGCTCTTGCTGCTTCAACTGCAGCATTTAAAGCAAGAATATTTGTTTGAAAAGCAATATCATCTATTACTTTATTTATTTTGCTTATTTTTTTAGAGTTACTTATTATTTCTTCCATCAATTTTTGCAAAAGAGATGAATTCTCACTGATCTGCTTACTATTATCAGTAACTTGATGCATTAAAAGTTCTGTCTCATTTACAGTTCTTGAATTGGATTCAATTATAGATTGCAGTTCTTCTATACTGCTTGTAACTTCTTCAACACTGCTTGCAAGTTCACTCGCACCACTTGAAAGCTCCTGACTTGCAGATGATACCTGTGTCGCTGCTCCTTCAAGCTGTGATGAGGAAGCAAGTAATGTATCTGAATTTTTTACAAGATTATTTGAAATAGAAGTTGAAAGGGTTATACCCAAAATGATACTTATAATAAATCCAATAGCAGCTGTAATTATAATAAGCATTAACATTGCTGAAGCAATTTTTATAGATTTTTGAGGAACTTCTCTGGCATAATATTCTTCATCGTACTTAATAAGATTTTCAAGCGAAATCAGTAAATTATCAAAATCTTTTTTCCATTTCGATGAATATAAATCCAGAGTAATTTCCAGTAATAAGGCTTTTCTATCAATATCAATATTGATATTTTTAACTTTTTTTATCTTTTCAATAATTTTATCATTTTCTTCACGCATATTAATAAGATTTTTTTTAAATATATCATAAAATTCTTTTTCTTTTTCAACCATTGAAATTTTTTCAAATTCTTCTAAAATTTTTCCATAATTATCTCTTATTTTTTCTATTTCTTTTAGACCATAATCTATCTCTTCATTTGTTATAAATGATCTTGAAAGATTGTTTAAAATTATTTCTAAGTTTTTAAAGTTATTTCTTACTTCGAGTAGATCTACAATTGTACGTATGGTTTCATAAGATAAAAATTTTACCTGAGAACTTAGATTTGTTAATCCATAATAACCAATAAAACCAATAATAAGACCAATAGTAGAAAT
>JBKBTB010000277.1:0-2373 GCA_046291015.1 Exilispira sp.
TGAAAAATTTATTTTTCCTATTTTTGTATCTTTAGAAACAGCATCACTTGAAATTCTATAACTTTTTGCTGTTTGTAAAATTTCTATCCTTCTTTTTGAAAGATCGGCTCCTCTTGATGCAATAGCGGTAAAATATTCATCATTTGATGATTTCGCTATCATTTCATCAAAAGGTGATCTATAATCAAAAAGGGATTTTGAAGATTCTTGAAGCTTTTTCATTAAATCTAAAAGTTGATTAAGTTTTTCTATTTTTTTACTGTAAAGTTCATTCTGACTTTTCAATTTTTCTATTGGTTGAGATTTTATTCTAATAAGCTGCTCTATTAAATTTTGCACATCTATACCAGAATTTGTAAGATTATTAATTGTCAGTTTTCCCATTTTATTCCTCTATAATTTATTATTTGAAATAAATTAAATTTTCACCATTTATAAAAATAATATACTAAAATAACCTCTTTATAATCTTCATCATATTATTATAATAGATCTAATATTTTGTAATTCAATAAATATTTAAAATTTTTAATAGTATCGGTAAAATAAGATGATTATAAATGAATAAGATTTTATTGTAATATTCTATAATAATTAAAATACTAAGTTTTTAGCATATTCATATAATTCTGGATCTCATCAGGTAAATTACCTTCCTCATCCTTAAATTTACGATATCTTGAATCACTTGATTTTAATTCTATTTTTCTCTTATTAATGAATGTTGTGATAAGTTTTTCATAAGCAGGTAATCTTTGTAACTTTAACAATATATCTTTTTTAAATGGGATCTCAAATAAAAATATTCTTCTTAATAGAACATTTAATTTTAATATACCCTGTGATTCAAAGAATATCCATTGAAAATAATCATTTGCAAACTTTTCCCTATCGGTTCTAAATTTACTTAAAGATTCTCTTAACTGCTGTTTTAATTCGATTGATAGTTCATTACTCTTTTGATAAGATTGTAAGTAATCAAGATATTGTCCGGTAATTCCTCCAGATGTAGCATCAGCCCAACCAGGACCTTTCATCGTTTTATTATTTTCCCATCTATAAGTTGCACAAGCCATAGTTATCGATTTTCTTAAATCATTTCCAGTATAGACAGAAGGGAATACAAATCTAGCTGGCAAATATTTATTCGTTCCACAATCCTGCCACATTATTACTCTATCACCTATACCTGGAAGTATTATTATATAAGGAAGTATTTCCTTTTTATATATATCATAAATATCTTCCTTTCGATAGATTGCTTCACGATAAAAAAGAGAATAATCAATATCTCTAATCCAATCAAATTCGGCTGATATTTTTTCTTTGGTTAAAATTAATTCATTCAAATTTCCTCTTACATTTTCTGAAAAGAATATAGGTATTGCAGTAAGAGGAGAAGAAGTCAAAATTCTGTATGCTATTTGATAAAATGAATTTATTTCAAATTTTAATTTTCTAAGATTTATTGGTAAATCACTGTCTTCGCTTTTTCTATATTTTTTTGCTTCCTCTCTTTCTATATCGAAAAAGCTTTGCCCAAGCTCATCTATAGAAGGTTCAATTTTTTCATTATATATTAATGTGAACCATTGAATTGGATTATATATTTCATAAGCTGTTTGCCCGCTGTCTTTGAATTCTAATAATGTATTTAAATCTTCCGCAGTTAAAAGTCTTTCATCAATTATTCCAAATTTTAAAAATTGTTCTACTGATTTTGGAGAATTTTTTTCTGAATTATATCTTAGAAAAATACTAAGATAAAAATTAAAATAAATAGTTCGAATTGCCTTATGTATTTTTCTAACATTATCATTGTCAGCCATTTTATCCGGTAATTTTATAAATGCATCAATAGCTTTTCCCAGAAGTTTTGCATCTTCATCTTTTATTCTTCCAAAACTACATAATTCATTAAATATCTTACTTTGTGATAAGGAAAAAGATTTTTTTTCATTAATAATAATTGAATCCAGTGAAAAATCACCAGATTTACTATCATCTAATATATCTGAAACTATAGAATCAACAGTATTAACGATTTGGTTTGTTTTTGATATTTGCAAAGATTCCTTTTCTTTTTTTTCGGTTAAGTATAAGAGATCTGATTTTAGATTTAAATTAAATGGCAATGAAATTAACTGAAAAAAATCCTTATATCTATCTGTAAATTTTTCATATATTTTATAAAAATATTCATAATAAGATCTGGTTTTTTCTTTACCATATTTTTCATTGACACCTTTTAATAGAGCATATAATAGGTTATTGTTGTTTGAAAAAATTCTATCAAGTCTGTTATCTAATTCAATGATCTTACCTTTAAATAAAGCTAAAAGATTATCAAATTGTATACTTAGTAGCTTAGAA
>JBKBTB010000045.1:0-11335 GCA_046291015.1 Exilispira sp.
AAAAAAGGCAATAGAGCTTTCTCCAAAATTCTATGATGCTTATTATTATCTTGGACTTCTGGCTCTAAGACAATCGGCTGGAAACAATGCTCTGATGTACTTTTCTAAAGCTGTTTATTCAAATAAATTTAAAGGTTTAACTTATTTAAATCTTGGTAATTTGCTTTTTAACTCCGGTAAGATTAATGAAGCCTTGAATTTTTATCTTAAATCCATCGCAAATATAAATGATAAAGAAAACTTGCTTTTAGCTAAATACAACACTGCATTATGTTATGAAAAAGCAGGAGAAATAGATAAGGCAGTAGAATATTTTCGTGAAGTTTATATGGAAAAACCAGATTATAAAGATGTGCAGACTAAAATCTCCCTTTACAGTGAATTATCAGTCAACGATAAACTAAAAGAATACATGATATCCAAAAAAGATGATTTTGAATCTATTATCAATAGAATTTTAGGTTTTTTTAATTATAAACCACTGGAACTTATCTTTTATGATAAATTTGTTTATGCAACAGCAATACCCTTTAATTTGAGTCCAGATAGCAGCAATAAAAAGGATAATAATTTTTTTGTATTTTTTAGAACTATGAATGATAGTTTTACAGATGATGAATTATATCTTATGAAAGAAAAGATGATAAATTCAAATTGTTCAAAAATGTATATAATTTTCCCTGGAGAATTTCCAGATAATGCCAGAAAATGGGCTGAAAATAGAGATGTAATTTTAATTGATAAAAGTAAACTTTTAGAAATTTTCTCATCCATATCTATTTAAGAAAATTAAAAATTAAATAATAGTTATTAAAAGAAATTTTAATTTATTAAATTGTTTATTATTGTTTTTATCTTTATTTGATAGATATTTTTTATAATACTTATATAATATATAAATTAAAATCTAAGGAAAGCAATGGGACAAATTGTAATAATAGATGATGAATATACCATATCTGATGCTCTTACAAGATTTTTCCAGATGAATGGATTTACGGTTACATCTTTTCAAAATCCCGTAAATGCTCTGGATTTCATAGATAAAAATATAGAGCAAATAGATCTTGTTTTAACAGATCTTGTAATGCCACAACTAAGTGGTCAGCAGGTATTTCAAAAGATTAAAAATGATTATCCTTATCTTCCAGTAATAGTCATATCTGGTAAAGCAACTGCTTCTGATGCAGTTACAATGATGAAAGAAGGTGTTTACGATTTTTTTATTAAACCATTTGATAATATAGATAAGATAATTTTAATAGCAAGAAAAGCCATTGAATGGAAAGAAATTAAAAAAGAAAATCTGGATTTAAAAACAAAACTATCGGAAAGTACTGTATTTCAAAGATTGATAGGTAGATCTAAAAAAATGCTACAGATTTATGAACTTGTACAGCAGGTTGCTCCAACAAGAGCATCAGTTTTAATAACTGGAGAAACTGGAACCGGAAAAGAAGAGATTGCAGAAGCAATACATAAACTTTCACAAAGATCCGGCAAACTTATAAAGGTAAATTGTGCCGCTTTAACTGAAACTTTACTTGAAAGTGAGCTTTTCGGCCATGAAAAAGGAGCTTTTACCGGTGCTATTAAAACAAAACTTGGTAGATTTGAACTTGCAAATGGTGGAACAATTTTCCTTGATGAAATTGGAGAAGTTTCTCAAAATATACAAGTAAAGCTTTTAAGAGTATTGCAAACCAGACAATTTGAAAGAGTTGGTGGTGAACAATCAATTACCGTTGATGTTAGAGTCATAGCAGCTACAAATAAAGATTTACTTGAAAAAATAAAAGAAGGAACATTTAGAGAAGATTTATATTTTCGATTGAATGTTATACATATAAAAATGCCCCCTCTTAGAGAAAGATCAGAAGATATACCTTTACTTGTCAAATTCTTTATAGATAGATTCTCAAAAGAACATCAAAGACAAATTGAAGGTATTACTCCAAAAGCATTAAAATATCTTATGGCATATTCATGGCCTGGAAATGTTAGGGAATTAATGAATGTCATAGAAAATATGGTAATACTTTCGAAAGAAAATTTGCTGGATACACAGCATATACCTCAAAATATCATATCAGAAGTTACTAAAAGATCTGATTTTATCCTTAATGATGAACCAGAAGAAGATATCATAAAAATAAAAGCCGGTATTCCATTAGAAGAGGTTGAGAAATCTTATCTTCTTTATCTTCTAAAAAAATATGGCAATAAGGCAAAAGTTGCTCAAATCTGTCAGATCGGTAGAAAAACTCTATACAATAAACTTGAAAAATGGGGGATTGAAGAAGGTAAAGATTGATTATTATTTTTTTCACTCATTTTTAAGCTGGCTGATAATGAAATTCAAGATCAAAAATAATAAAAAAGATATAATAATTGAACAAGTAAAGGCAATCAATCCATTTTCAATAATAAAAATATTATCAAAATAAAAGGCTTTAAGACTAAAGGAATAATATGGAAAAGAAAATATTTCAAGCATTTGCAATAAGCCCGCTGGATGGTAGATACTATGATAATATATCCTATCTATCTGATTTTTTTTCTGAATTTGCATTAATTAAAAATAGAATTCTTGTCGAGATCAGATGGTTTCAGTATTTGTTGGGCAACAATTCACCCATTAAAATATATGCTGATGAAAAATTATTTAAAAAATTAAATGAATTTATTGAAAATTTTTCTATTGATCAATTCATGCAATTTAAAAAACTGGAATCAAAACTTCGACATGATGTTAAACCAGTTGAGTATCTTTTAAAAAATATTGTCGATGATAATTTCAGAGAATTTATACATTTTGGTTTAACATCTGAAGATATCACAAATATTTCATATGCTTTAAACTATAAAAATTATAAGGAAAAATATTTAATTAAAAATATTGAAAAATTAATTATAAAATTAAAAAATATTGCAATTGAATCCAAAGAATTAGTAATCCCTGGTCATACACATGGTCAGAGTGCTACTCCAACTACTTTTGGTAAAGAATTTTCTTACTATATTTTAAGGATATTTAAATCATTACAAAATCTTAAAAATTTACCGGTTGAAGCGAAATTAAATGGTGCTGTTGGTAATTTTGCTGCACTTAAAGTTGCCTATCCTCAGATCGACTGGATAGCTGAATCTAAAAAATTTATAGAATCCTTTGGTTTAAATTATAATCCATTAACAAAGCAGATAGAGCCACACGACTGGATTTGCAGAGTTGTAAATGAGATCTCATTGCTTTCAGCAATCTTGATAGATCTTTGTAAGGATATCTGGCTTTATGGTTCACTTAATTATCTAAAGCAAAAAGCTAAAGAAGGTGAAATTGGTTCTTCAACAATGCCCCATAAAGTCAATCCAATCGATTTTGAAAATTGCTGGGGAAATATGGAAGTTGTAATAAGTATCTGCCAGCTTTTTACAAGAAAATTACCGGTAACATTCATGCAAAGAGATTTATCTGATTCAACAGTTTTAAGAAATTTTGGTCTAATATTTGGTCATTTTGAACTTGGACTTTCAAATTTGAAAAATGGACTTGATAAAATTATATTTAACAAAGATTATATTGAAAAAGAACTCGAAAATCATCCAGAAGTATTGGCAGAGGCTATTCAAACAATATTAAGAAAAAATATGATAAAAGATAGCTATGAAATTGTTAAAGAAATCACAAGAGGCAAAATTATTGATAAACAAACTTTAAATAAATTAATAGAAGATTTAAATATCAATGAAAAGGATAAAGAGTTATTGCTAAACTTAAAAGTTAAAGAATATTCTGGAGAATCAAGTAAACTGGTTGATCTAATTATTGACCAACTATTAAATTAAAAATAATTTTGCAATTTTTACCTTATCATCTATATTTTCTTTGTAATAGCTTTTAAAGTAAAAAGTTATTATAATCTATTTTGAAAAGGCAAAGTATGAAAAATCAAAAGAAAATTCCAATCCCCCAAAAAATTTTGCTTGATTTACCAGTCGAAATAGCAAGACTTTATCCCGATAGAATTTCTCATAAATTTAGAACTTCATATGGCTGGATAGAAAAAAAATATAGCGAATTTGCCAGTGATATTCAAAAACTTGCAGCAGGCTTTTATGATTGTGGAATGAAAAAAGATGATCATGTCGCATTTTTTTGTAATAATAGATATGAATGGATTGTAACAGATTTTGCTCTTCAGCATATTGGCGCTGTTTCTGTACCAAGAGGTTCGGACACTACTTTTTCTGAAGCTGCATTTATTCTTTATCATAGTGACTCAACATATCTAATTGTTGAAGACTATAATTCACTGGCAAATATTGTTAATTATTTATTGGATGAAAAAAATAAAGATAATCAGGAAGCTTTAAAATATTTTGATTCATTTAGGAAATTAAAAAAAATTTTTATTATCGAACCATATGATAAACAATTAATTGATAATCTTTTTAATAATTTTGATAATATAAGCATTGTTTCATATTCGGAACTTTACATAAATGGTTCATATTTAATTGAAAAAGAACCAGATCTTATTGAATCATTAAAAAAAGAAATAAATTTAGAAACTCTGGTATCAATAATTTATACATCTGGAACAACCGGAAACCCAAAAGGTGTTATGCTTAATCACAGGAATTTTATGCAAAATGTTGTTTCAAATACTCCAAGAATGAAATTAAATCTACAAAAAGGAGATAAAACACTTCTTATACTTCCTTCATGGCATGCATTTGATAGAGCTTTCGAATACTGTGGTATTTCTGCTGGAATGACTTTTGTATATTCTTCAACAAAATATTTTTCTGAAGATTTAGCCAATGAAAAACCAGATATACTTATATCTGTTCCAAGAATATGGGAAACTGTATATCAAAAATTGATCAAAACAATAAAACAACAAAAAAAGCTAAAACAGATTCTTTTTAGATTCTTCGTTTCGGTCGGGAAATATTATCTTTTTTCATATCAGTACCTTACAAATTCTTATTTAATCTTTAGAAAAGAATTATTTTTTGAAAAAGTAATTAAATTACTTTTTCATCTTTTAAGATTAATTTTACTTATACCATTAAAACTTTTTTCAAATATTATATTTAAAACTATTAAAGAAAAAGTCGGTGGTAGATTAAGAGGGGCAATATCTGGTGGTGGCTCTCTACCTTTATACCTCGATACATTTTTTAATTCTATAGGAATTACTCTTCTAAACGCCTATGGTATGACAGAGTGCGCTCCGGGTCTTATTTCAAGATCTTATGAAAAAAACACTATTGGAGCAACAGGTACTCCTTTTGCAAATACCGAGATCTTAATTGTTGACGAAAATGGGAAACAGGTATCAATCGGCAAAAAAGGTGTTCTTTTTGTAAAAGGACCACAGGTAATGCAGGGTTATTATAAAAATCCACAGGCTACAAATTCCATTCTTACCTCAAATGGCTGGTTAAACACTGGTGATCTTGCAATAAAATCTTACAATGGAGACATTGTCCTTGTTGGAAGAATGAAAGATACAATTGTTCTATCCGGGGGCGAAAATGTCGAACCAGAAAGGATAGAAGATAAATTAAAAGAATCTTCTTTGATAGCACATGCAGTAGTTATAGGGCAGGATAAAAAAAATTTGGCTGCCATCCTTGCCATAGATGAGGAAGAACTCAAAACCCTTGCAAATACTTACCAGATACCTATTTCTGAAATCATGCAGGATGAACTGATATCACATCCAACAATTATTCAAATAATTAAAAATGAAGTGAATAAACTAATTTCTAAAGAATCTGGTTTTAAACCTTTTGAAAAGATTTCCACAATTATTCCTATCAAAAACACCTTTGAAATTGGAAAAGAATTAACCCAAAGCTTAAAAATCAAAAGAAAATATGTAGAAGATAAATATCATCAATTAATTAATAGGATTTTTCATAAAGAAAAAAGTAATTAATATTTATTCTTTTTTATTTTTTTCTATCTCCAAAATTTTAAAAATAGTTTTAAGCATTTTTTCAATAAGATTTTTATTTAAAATATTACCATCATTTACAATATCCAGTTTCCATAATAGTTCACCAGCTCCACACAGGAAAAAAGATGCCAGAATATTTTGAGTATTTTCTTTTAATATTATATCATTCTCATTATAAAGCAATTTTGATATCTGCATCAGTATCTTGTCATAAATAAGCTTAAATTTTTGCTTTACTTCTTCATCTTTAATTTCTGAAAAAACATTGAATATTATGGAATATAAACCCACAAGTTTATCTTTATAGATGAAAAAGTTATTCCCTATGATCATTAATTTTTCTTCTAGATTTTGAGATTGATCTAAGCCATTGAAAAAAGTTTTTACAAAATAATTATTTAATTCATCTAAAATTGTTAGCAAAATCTCTTTTTTTGAGCTAAAATATCTGTAGATAGTACCTTCTGAAATATTGGCAGCATTAGCAATTTCAGAAGTTGTCATACTTTGATAATTTCCTTTTTTTAAAATTTCACATGCAACATTTATTATTTTCCCTTTTGTTGTATTGATATCTGCAAAAAATTCGCTTAATTCATTTTGTTTTTCTTCATCTTGCATTCTTAATTTCCAGTTTTTTATTATTTTTTCTAGTATTTTAAAATTCTGAATTTAAAAAATAAAAATTAATTTTTATAAATCCGAGGTTTTAATATTTTATATTCATCCTTTTCTGGACCAGTCGAAATCATGTACACAGGAATACTTAAGTATTTTTCTATAAAATTTATAAATTCCTTAAACTCTTTAGACTTAAAATCGTTAAATCCTAAAAATTCTTTGTATACCGGAGTATGTAAGTGAATACTTGCTGGTGGATACTCTTCTATTATCTTCAGGCTATCATTATTTTGATAAGCTACACATACTTTGAAAGATTGCAATCCAGTAAAAATATCTGCCTTTGTTAGTATTAAATGTGATGTTCCTGTTAGCCTTGCATAATATTTGATCATAGGAAGATCCAGCCATCCTATTCTTCTGGGTCTACCTGTTGTTGAACCATATTCTCTTCCTTCATCACGAATTTTCTCCGCCATTTCATTTTTTATTTCAGTTGGGAAAGGTCCATTTCCTACTCTGGTGCAATAAATTTTGAAAAGCCCAAAAACATATCTTAAGCTTCTCAAAGGAATTCCACCACCTGAAAATACAGATGAAATAATTGTATTTGATGAAGTTACATAGGGATATGTACCAAAATCAATATCCAAACCAGCTCCCTGAGCTCCTTCACATAAAATTTTTTTATTCTCTGAAAGGGCTTTAACTACCAATCTTTCACCATCATCAATGAAAGGCAATATATAATTTTTATATCTTAATATAAAATTTTTATTTTCATCAAATTCTTCACCATCCGGGTCAAAACCATAATACTGAATTAAAAGTTTTAGTTTTTGAAGCCATTGCTCTGTAACAAGATCAAAAAGTTTTATTGCAACTCTTGCAACTTTTGATTCATAAGCCGGACCAATGCCTCTTTTAGTAGTTCCTATTTTAAGAAGTTCATCCCGAATTACATCTACTTTCTTATGTATTGGTAAAACCAATGTTGCCTTGTCTGAAATTATTATTCTTTTTTCAATATTTTTATCAAAACTTTTAAGAGATTCCAGTTCTTCTGTAAATACTTTGGGATCAAATACAACTCCATTACCTATTATAGAAATTGAATTTTCATTTAATACAGAAGAAGGTATGAGATGAAAAATAAATTTTTTTTCTTTATGAACAACGGTATGTCCTGCATTTGCTCCTCCCTGAACTCTTATGGTATAATCATAATTGTGACTTAAAAGATCTACTATTTTTGCCTTACCTTCATCTCCCCATTGAAGTCCAACTATAGCATCCACATAACCTTTTTGATTATTCATAAAATTACCTCAATTTTTACAAATATAATTTTTACAAATATTCCTAATTAAAAGCACTTTTTACTCAATTAGATTATACCAGTATTTAAAGATTTCAATATAATAAATTTAATTAATAAAAAATTAAATTAGATTAAAAATAATTTTTTTACAATAATTTAATATTTGAAAATAACGATCCGATATGACTGATTCTTATAAATAATTATTTAAACAAAAAAAGGGGCTGCCACAAAGACAGCCCCTCCTCCCTGCGATCGGCTATTTTAAAAGTTCAAGAACAAGATTCGGAATCAGATTAGCCTGCGCCAGAACAGCAGTAGAGCTCTGAACCAGTACCTGATTCTTGGTCAACTCTATAATTTCGGTTGACATATCAGTATCTCTTATCAGAGATTCTGCAGATTGCAAAGATTCTGCCGCCTGAGCTACTGACGCAGAAGTATGCATTAATCTGTTTTGAGTCGCCCCTAATTCAGCTCTCTGGCTTGAGAGTCGATTTACTGCAGAGTCAACCTTGCTGATTGTTACATTAGCAGCTTCAGGTGTTGAGAGAGATACATCTGTCACTCCAAGGGCACGAGAGGTCATTGTCGATAACTTCATCGTAATCGCCTGGTCTGCATTAGGACCAACATGAAGACGAACTGAATTGATTGAACCATCCAGTATTTTGAACTTATTAAACTCAGTAGTAGTTGCTATCCTGTCAATTTCATCGACAAGTTGCCTTACTTCAATTTGCATCATCATTCTGTCATCCATGCTGTATATCCCGTTTGCAGCCTGAATTCCAAGCTCTCTTATCCTGTGAAGTATCGAATGCACCTCCTGAAGTGATCCTTCGGCAGTTTGAAGAAAGGATATCCCATTCTGGACATTTTTCTCTACCTGCCTTAATCCTCTTATCTGGGAACGAAGCTTTTCTGAAACTGCCAGACCAGAAGCATCATCTCCAGCATTGTTGATCCTCTCTCCCGATGAAATCTTCTCCACCGATTTGCCAAGTTGCATCAGTTGCGACTTCAAAAGTCTATTCGCAAACTGAGCAGACATGTTGTGGTTGATAATCATAAATGGCCTCCTCCCTATTAATTTACATCAGCTTCCTGTTCTGATGTCCGGGCTCAAAGTATAGCGGCCGATCTACGCTTCCAGACTCTGAACCCAGGGAAGAAGCTAAATTTTGCTGCTCAGAATTATTGTAAAAGACGAAGTACCAATGCTGGCATATTATTTGCCTGTGCAAGCATAGATGTAGCAGTCTGACTTAAAATCTGATTTTTTGTCAAATTAACAATTTCAGATGCCATATCGGTATCTCTAATCTGGGATTCAGCAGCAGTCATGTTTTCAGCAGCTATTGAAACGCCGGTAAGTGCCATTTCAAATCTGTTTTGATAGGCCCCTAGCATAGCTCTTTGAGTTGTAACTTTTTTTAATGCATTATCTACGAGTCCAATTGAGAGATTTGCCTTGTCTGGAGATGAAATAGAAAGAATTTCGCCATTTGCTGCATATAATCCTAAAGCTCTTGCGGTCATTGTACCAATTGATACTGCTTTTCTTTGATCTGTGTTTGGTCCAATATGAAAGAAAAGTAATGTTTGAACACTATTTGCTTGTTCTGCATTTGCAGCAGCAAATTTCCCGGTAAGAATGTTATAACCGTTGAATTGAGCATGAGAGGCAATTCTATCAACTTCATCAACAAGCTGGTTTAATTCAACCTGAATTTGCATTCTGTCATCATCGGTATAAATACCATTTGATGCTTGAATTGCAAGTTCTCTCATCCTTTGTAAAATGTTTGTTGTTTCTGCAAGATAACCCTCGGCTGTTTGTAAAAATGAAATAGCACTCTGGATATTGTTTGCTGCTTGTTTTAAACCGCGAATCTGACTTCTCATTTTCTCTGATACAGCAAGACCAGAAGCATCGTCTCCAGCTTTGTTAATCCTTTCACCGCTGGAAAGTTTTTCGATGTTCTTATTAATTTCGATACCAACAAATTTGAGCTGTCTGTTGGCAAAAAGGCTTGAAATGTTGTGATTGATAATCATAACCACCCTCCTTGATAAACCCTTCCTAATTTTTGGCTACACTTTTCGTGCCCATTAAAGTGTAACCAGAAAAATATTCTTTATTAAAAATACTTTTCAAGTTACACTTTTACACTATTAAAAGCCGGTTTTGAAATATAACTCTTTTTAAGGAACCACTCTTAAAAAGAATTAAAGGTGGTTATATAAGTATAATTAGGTCCGGGGTACATAATCTATGTACCCCATCTATCTATACCTAACCACCTCTTTCCCAAAACCTAACCATTGTTATCTCAAAAGCTGTAAGATTAATTGGGGCTGCTGATTTGCCTGTGCAAGCATTGCAGTTGCTGTTTGTGTTAGTATTTGATCTTTAGTAAAATTGGACATCTCAAGAGCCATATCGGTATCTCTGATTCTACTTTCAGCAGCCTGCATATTTTCAGCGCCAATTAAAACACCCTTTGTAAGGTATTCAAGTCTTTCCTGATATGCACCAAGGTCTGCTCTTTGTCTTGAAACTTTAGTTAATGCGCTATCTACAAGACCAATTGTCATATTTGCCTTATCTGGACTTGATATGGATAATGTTGATCCAGTAATAGTCCTAACTCCTAAACCTTTTGAAGTCATAGTACCAATATAAACTCTAATTCTCTGGTCAATGTTAGCACCTACATGGAACCACATTGATGCAACAGAACTTCCAGCAGTTGGGGCAGAAAACCTTCCTGTTAAAAGATTCATTCCATTAAACTGAGCATGGGAAGCAACTCTATCGATCTCATCGACAAGTTGTAAGACTTCTACCTGAATTTGCATTCTGTCATCTTCTGAATAGATTCCATTTGCTGCTTGAACAGCAAGCTCTCTGATTCTCTGCAAGATGTCAGTTGTTTCCTGCAAATAACCTTCGGCAGTTTGAATAAAAGAAATACCATTCTCAGCATTTCTTGCTGCCTGTTGAAGTCCTCGAATCTGACTCCTCATCTTCTCAGATACTGCAAGACCGGAAGCATCATCTGCTGCTTGATTGATTCTTGTCCCGGAAGAAAGTTTTTGAATTTCTTTGTTGACATTAAGTTGATTGAATTTCAACTGCCTACTTGCAAAAAGACTGGAAATGTTGTGATTAATAATCATATATCCTCCTTGAATATTTTAGCCTTTTTCCTTAAAGGCTACCCAAAACCTTTAAAATATATGAAAATATTTCTAAAGGTTTTTTAGTTTTTCCGAAATTAAAGATGAGTCAGTATTTTTTTTTACTCATCTTTAATATCTCTATAAATTATATCGATTTTTTGTCAATAATTCTTTAAATATTTAAATTCTTTTTTTCTCAATTTTTAGTTATTAAGATATTATTCAGTAAAAT
>JBKBTB010000046.1:0-11327 GCA_046291015.1 Exilispira sp.
AGCAGGTATAAATTTAAAATTTGGCATATCTTTCATCAGTTGATCCATTAAATCAAGCAAAAACAGATCCCTTGAAGTTCTTGCTCCGAAAAAATATGTCGCCTTTCTATTTATCCCTCTTTGCCTCATATCCAGAAGAATAGATTTAATGGGAGCCATACCAGAACCACCTGCTATAAATATAATCTCTGCATCAGTATCTCTTAAATAAAAATCTCCATAAGGACCATTTATTTTAACCTTATCATTAATCTTAAGATATTGATGCACATATGTAGTACATATTCCATTTGGTACAAGTCTTATTTCAAGTTCTATATGTTTTTTATCATTTGGATTTGATGCAATAGAATATGCTCTATATACGGCTTCAGACGATAGTTTATATGGGGGAACCTCAAATTGAATATATTGACCTGCTTTGAATTCAATACTTTTATTATCTTCTATTTCTAAAGTTACCTGTTTTATGTCATATGTGAGATCTAAAAGACTTACAACTTTAGTTTCATATTGCTGAACTGAAAAAAGAGATTCTGGTATTTCAATTTCAAGATTGGATTTAACCTTGATCTGGCAGGATAGTCTTATGTTGTTTTTCATCTCCTGTGGATTCAGATAAGGAATCTCAGTTGGAAGATAAGGTATTGAAGTATTCAGTACCTTTACCTTACAATAACCACAAGAACCCCTTCCACCGCAAGCAGAAGGGATGAATATATCTTTATCCTTAAGTGATAAAAGAAGGCTTTTACCCCCTTCAACCTTTATTGTTTTTTTATTGTTTATTTTAATATCAAAATCAGGATAATTGTTTATTATTAAATCTATTAAAAGTATTATTACAACAAGAAAAGATGATATTGAAGTCACCGTAACTACAGAAGAAAAAAATATAGACATTTTTCCCCCACTTAAATTTTAAATATTTGAAAATTTTTTATAGTTAAATAATTTTTATTAAAATATTTAATTATAAATTATTAATTTACAATATTAAATAATGATAATTTTAATTAATTGATATTATCCCGGAAAACCCCATAAATGCTATTGCCATAATGCCAGAAATTATTAAAGAGATTGCTGCTCCTTCAATCCCTTTTGGTAAAATATTTTTTGATATCTTCTGCTTTATTGTGGCTAAAAGTGTTATTGCTAAAAGCCAGCCAAGTCCACTTCCAATACCATAAAATAATGCATTGATAAATGAATATTGCCTGATAATCATAAAAAGATTAACACCTAAAATAGCACAATTAACTGTTATAAGTGGAAGAAATATGCCTAAAGAATAATAAAGAGTTTGAGAGAACCTTTCGATAATCATTTCTAGAACCTGAACTATGCCAGCGATTACCATTATAAAAACAATAAATCTTAGATATGTTATATTTAAAGGAACGAGTATAAGATAATAAATAAGCCAGTTCAAAGGAGTTGTTATTGCCATAACAAAAGTAACTGCTATCCCAAGACCAGCTGCAGACTTTATTTCTCTAGAAATTGATAGAAATGAACACATTCCAAGATAATATGATAAAAGGATATTTCCTGTGAATACAGATCCAAATAAAATTGCTATAAATGATTTATCCATAATTTTTCTCCAGTTAATAGTTTTTTAATTTACTTTTTCTCAAATTTAAAAAGATAATATCCTCTTACAATCCATATTATTAAAGCTAAAATAAAAAAGGCACTGGGAGCCATTATCATGATATTCCAGCTAACCCAATTTTCACCAAGAATATTGAAGCCTAAAATAGAACCGGAACCTAAAAGCTCTCTGATAATTGATATAAATATTAAAATTATCGAATAACCGATACCAGAACTAAAACCATCTAAAAAAGAAGCAATAGGTGGATTTTGAAGGCCAAATGCTTCTGTTCTACCCATAACTATGCAATTTGTAATAATTAAACCCACATATGGTCCAAGTTGCTTTGAAACATCTGGCAAATATGCCTTTAATATTAAATCAACGATTATAACCCAGAAAGAAATGACAAGAACCTCAACAATCATTCTTACCTTTGAAGGAATTAGTTTTCGAATTATGGAAAGAAAAAATGAAGAAAGACTAACTGTAAAAATAAGACCCGCACACATAACAAGTGTGTTCTTTACAGAATTTGTAACAGCTAAAGTAGAACATATTCCAAGAACCTGTATTAATATAGGATTATTGGTAAAAATATTTTCCTTAAACATATTCTTATAATTTTTAACCATATATCACCTACTTCTATCTTTGAAGAATAAAATTTTTTAAATAATCTTTACCAGATTCTATTAACTTTAACACATAATTTGTTGTATTAGTAGCTCCAGTTATAGAAGAAATTTGATCCATCTCTGGTTTTTCTTTTTCCCCGACTATTTTATTAATCTTTTTCTTGCCTCTGAATTGTTTTTTGAACCAATCTTCTACAATTCTACCTCCAAGACCAGGTGTTTCATTTTGACTTATAAATTCAATCCCGGCTAATGTTTCAAGATCTGATGCTATTGCTAATGCTGCTGTAATTTCACCCCAAAGACCTGGACCTGAAAATATAATCACATAACCTTCCGATAAAATATTACCTTCTTCTATTTGATTATTAATATAAGTATAGATTTCAAATTTATCCTGAATCATAATTTCTTTAATTGATCCTTCATAAAGTTTAATTAAATCATTATAATTTTCCGGAATAGCAAAACCTGCCGCAATTAGCATAGCCTTTTTTTTAAATATTGTCTCATTGATCTTTATTTTTTCTTGCGTGAAACTATAAATAACGGCTAATATGCTTATTAAAATAATTGAAATAATAATTACCACGATAAGATTATTAAATAATTCTTGAATTCTTCCCTTTTTCATTTTTCCTCTTATTGATATTTTTCTATTTTCTTCTATTTCAATTTTTCTTCTTATCGATATTTTTCTTTTTTCTTCTATTTTAATTTTTCCTCTTAAGATATTTTACTTTTTATCTTCTATTTTAATTTTTACTTTTTCATCTTTATTTGATTAGTTTTATTATTAATATCTTTTTGTAATTCATTGTTTTTTTTAATGCTGTCATTTTACATTTTTATTGTTATTCTTTTTTATTTTTTTCATTCTTTTTATTAATTACCTTTTTAGTAAGAAAGTCAATTAATGGAGCAAAAGTATTACAAATAAGTATGGCGAACATTGCCCCTTCTGTCCATATGCCAAATATTCGAATTACAACTGTCAAAAAACTGTATAATGAACCATAAATTATTTTACCGGTTTTTGTAGTTGTCGATGTTACTGGATCGGTTATCATAAAAAAAAGGCCAAAAAACCAGCCCCCGGTTAACATCATATAAAAAGGGTTTGGTGATTTTCCGATAAAAAATAGTATTGTTGAGAAAATTAAAAAGCTAAAAAATCCACTTAAAACAACTAAGTATGAAGCATATTTTTTGTATATCAGATAAATCCCAACTAATATTATCAATATTATAAATCCTTCACCAATACTTCCAGATTTATTCCCAAAAAGATAATTTATTATTAAATTGAAATCAATTTGAAATAAATTTTCAATTTTTGATGAAACGCTTCTGGAAAGTAAATCTTTAAGAGGTGTTGCCAGTGTTATTGTATCTACTTTATACCTGCTAAAACCTGCCGGGAAGTTAATAAATGGAGTAAACCACTTTGATGTAAGATATGGTCCAAATGATACATATATAAAAGCTCTTGAGGTAATAGCTGGATTAAAAACATTCTTACCAAATCCACCAAACAGCATTTTACCAAAAGAAATCCCAAAAATTATTCCAGTAACAGCTATCCATAAAGGGATATTTGGCGGAAGAATTAAAACATACAAAATAACAGATACAAATATTGCTAAAGAAACCTTCTGTTTTAAAAGTTTTGCAAACAGATATTCTGTTAAAACTCCCGAAAATAAAACAGTAAAAAATAATATAAGAACATTTAAACCATAAAAATATACACCTGCAATTAAAAGAGGAATTAATGCAAAAAAAGTATTGCTCATCATCGGTTGTTTTAAGAAATTCTGCTTAAAAAATAAACTTAATTTATCCATTGATTATCCTTTTTAACTTCATAAAACATTATAGAATCAAATTATAAAATTTAAAATTTTATTAATATTTTAGTTTACAAAATTTAACTATTAATTTTCATAGTAGAACAAATAGTCAATTATTATAATGGATCTATAAATAAAAAAATGAAGTATCATAAAAAAGCTGCCTGAATTTACAGGCAGCTAAATTCAAAGAATAGATAATAGTTATATGGATCGATAAAAATATTAAAAATCTTCACAGAGAACTTCAAAGTAACTTTGTGGATGAGCGCAAACCGGACATTGTTTGGGTGCTTCAGATCCCTGATGAATATGTCCACAATTTCGGCATTTCCAAAGTTTTGGAACTTCTCTTGAGAAGATCTTTTTTTGTTCGATAAGTTCTGCAAGTTTTAGATATCTTTGTTCATGATGTCTTTCAACATTTGCAACACCTCTGTAAAGAATTGCAATTTCTGAAAATCCTTCTTTTTCGGCAATATCTGCAAAACGCGGATAAAGCTCTGTATACTCCTCATGCTCTCCCATAGCGGCTGCTTTCAGGTTTTCAAGTGTTGTCCCAATTTTACCAGCAGGATATGTTGCTGTAATTTCAACAGCACCACCTTCCAGAAAGCTAAAAAATCTTTTAGCATGTTCTCTTTCATTTTTTGCAGTTTCATCAAAAATTTCTGCAATCTTCTCATACCCTTCTTTTCTTGCAACTGATGCAAAATAATCATATCTCATTCTTGCTTGAGATTCCCCGGCAAAAGATTTTAGCAAATTTTTTTCTGTTTCTGTCCCTTTAACACTTTTCATAAAAAAATCTCCTTTCTAAAAATTTCTCTTATATAAATTTTCTAACTTTTCCAGACTCCATGAAGATTACAATAAATTCTTGCTTCAAGTTTTTCGCCACTGCATTTAAAAATTGCTTTTGGCAAGCTACCTGGTGAAAGCATTGCAGTATGTTTTACTCCATCCGCAATAAGTTCAATAAACTCGATATAATGTTTTTCTTCCATTGGATGAGGTACAGCTCCAACTTCAACAATAATATTATCACCTTCCTTTTTAATAACTGGCACATGTTTTTCCTTTGAAGCATCGACTGTATTTTCCTCTAAATATTTCATGGGCTCACCACAGCATATAAGTTCACCTTTCCCTTCATGCATTACTTCAACAACATTGCCACAAATTTCACACTTATAGATACCAGACATTTTTGCCATAAATTCCTCCTATTTACAAAGTTATTATCCTCTTTATTAAGTATTATACAAATTTTTAAAAAAAAACAAATAAAAAATTTATATAAAAGATTAAAAATAAATTATCAAAAAAATTATCAAAAAATTTATTCATATTCATTTAATAATTTTACAAGTTTATTATAATGAGACTTTTCTTCCAGAATAATATTTTGCAAAATCTCGTAGTCAGCTGGTTGTAAATATTTTTGAAATTCATAATAATAAAGTATTGAATATAGTTCAACATCAATTGCATAACTTAAAATATCGACTATATTCCCCTTTTCCAGTTTTCTTTCCTTAATCTTAAAAAGTGAAATACTGGCATATTGATATAAATATTCATAATAATCATCAGGCATCGGATTTTCTGGATCATAAGATTTATCATTTTCAAGAATTTTTAAAAAAAATGAAGAATGTTCTTTTTCCTGTTTAGCAAGATCGTTAAAAATTTGCTTTATATCACTTTTTGAAGCAATATTTGCCTGCTCTCTGTAAAATTTTTCTCCCTTTTGTTCAAGAGCTATGGCTAAATTAAGAAGTTCGTTTAAATTTAATTCTTTTTCAATTTTCATAAATAAACTCCATAGATAATTTTTTTATATATCTTAATAAAAATATAAAACATAAACTTTTTTTTATCAATGGAATAATTAATTAATCAAGCATCTGTTTTAACAATACTTAAAAAGCAAGACCTTTAATACTTAGTACAAAGTATTAATAATATAAAAATCACAAATTCAAACAATTTATCAATAAAATTAAATATATATTTAGACATATATTAGACATATAATTGATATCATATTTTTAACCATCTTTTATAATTTTCTCAGATTTTACTTTTTTAAAAATTTTTTATTACCTTTTTCTATAAAGGGTAAAAGATATTCATGGATAAATATATGATTGATATTTTATTATTTTTAAATATCTTTTTTCTGAAAAGAAATTAAATACAATCACCAGATATTAGATATATTATTTATTAACTATCAAATATTAAGGTTAATAGTTGAATTATAAATAATTTATGATTAATATATTTTGCGAAAATTAAAAAAAAGAAATTAACATAAATTTCAAAATAGAGGGTAAAAAATGTTACAGAAATTTTTAAAAGCAAAAATACATAGAGCAAAGATTACCCAGGCAGATTTAAATTATGTGGGTTCTATAACAATTGATGAAGATCTTATGGCTGCAAGTGGAATAAAAGAATTTGAAGCAGTATGGATTTACAATATTAATAATGGTGAAAGATTTGAAACCTATGTTTTGAAAGGGGAAAAAGGTTCTGGTATTATTGGCTTAAACGGAGCTGCAGCAAGAAATGCTATGGTTGGAGACCTTGTTATTATAGCAAGTTATGTGTATTTGACTTCTGAAGAATTAAAAAATTTTACTCCACTGGTTATTCTTGTAGATGATAAAAACAAGATTTATGAAATTAGAAAATTTGAAGTTCAAAGTTAATCTTAATAATATTTATTCTTTATAATATTTATAATATATCAATTCATAAATATAATGCCTGTCTAAAAATATCTGTAAAATAAAAATCTTAATATATTAAAATATATTAAAAATTAAATAATTTTAAAACTAATCTTTTTATTTTATAAAATTTGCATTTTAGAAAATTTTATATTATTTTTAAATCACCTTAAGTTAAAAATTAATTTAAAATTTTACAAATTATTTAAATTGAAATGCATCTTTTTCCGATATAAAGAAAAAGCAGTAAAATAAGGGGAAAGGAGTTATACAATGAAATTCTCGAAAATAGCTGTTTTATTGGTATTGGTTGTTATTTTTGCTGCCTTTCTCATAAGCAATACAAATTTAAATGCGCAGCAAACAATGACGAAAAATGAACTGATTACTTCTATTGTTTTAGAAACATTTGAAAACAATGATAAAGGGTGGCATGCGGAAGGTTCTAAATATACTAAAACTGGTTTCCCGCAATGGCAATCAAAAATAGAAAATTGGCCAACTTCTCTATTTGGTCAAAAAGGTGATCCAAACAATAAATATTGTTTTGGTGTTAGAACCTCTTATTATCGTATGGGTTATAACTATCTATGGATATTGCCCAAAGAACCCATAAAAATTCCTGGTATAGCAAAATCCTTTTACATATGGGTCTGGGGAGCTAATTTTAACTATGACTTTGAGATTCAGATTACAGATTACACTGGCATTAGTTATTCGCTTCCTGGTGGCAAATTAAACTATCTTGGATGGAAAATAACTAGAATTGATGTGCCAAATTTTGTACCACAGCTTCAGGCGCAACTTCCAAGAATTAAAAATATTCTTTTCGATAAATTTGTTATCTGGACAAATCCAAGTGCGCCACTTGAAAATTTTTATGTATATCTAGACCATTTCACTGTTTTAACCGACATTGCTTTGGAAACTTATGATGGCGATATGTTAAACAATGTTGATCAAATCTGGACAAATCCAGAATCAAATCAACAAGGTAATAAATAAAAGTAACCCAAAAAAGGATGGTTACCATGAAAAAGATAAAATATTTAGTTTTTGTTTTAATTTTATTTTCTGCTTTCTTATTTTCAAATCTATTTAACTTAAAAGCTCAGCAGGTCTCCACATCACAAAATATGGAACCAGGAGTTCAGGAAGGAGAACTTCTTGCAGATATTATAATTTCAAAATTTGAAGATGCAGAATCCTGGACAGGTCAAATGCCTCTTGATCAGGGAAATATCTTTTTGATGAAAAGATATGGTAAACCCAATGCTCTTCCTCAAGTTGACCCAACAACAGGTATTGAGAACAAATATGTACTTGGTGTTAAAGTAATGTTTAACAAAAGAGGCTTTAATAGATTTATAGTTAGGCCACCAAGACCGATAAAAGTTCCTGGAATTACAAAATCATTATCTATCTGGGTTGCTGGTAGAAATTTCAGTCATACTTTAATTTTTGTCGTTAGAGATTATTATAACCAAGATAAACTTTTGAAAGTTGGTACTTTGAATTTTTTAGGATGGAAAAGATTAACTTTTGTCATTCCACCAACTTTAATTCAAGATGAATATCATTATACAGAACTTGAAGGTATTACATTCATGGGATTGGCTGTTGAAACCAATGCTGAAGAATCTTATGGTACTTTCTATGTTTATTTTGATGAACTAACAGCAAAGACAAATGTATTCAATATGTCTACACAAGATAAAGATGATATGGTAGACAACTGGTAGATCTCCTTTCCGTAGCTATAAAAAGGGGCTTGATCCTTATAGTCAAGCCCCATTTTTTATCATCACCAATAAAAAATACCAATATGAATCGTCAGGTTAAATTGTTAATAATTTATTATTATTTTTATCTTTATAAACAGTAAAAATATCTTTAAATTAATAAAATTATTTAATTAGCTCATCAACTATTTTATCAATAAAGGAAGAATCGGCAACTTCAGGAATTGTTATATGTGAAGAAGGTTCTCTTTTATTGTAAAGAATCGATGTTTTTATTGCATTTTCATTTCTTGCCCATGCTCTTCTTGCAATACCACCAATAACATCCCAGCTAATTGCACTTTTTATTATGTTATCTGTACTTTCACTTCCATCTAAAAGCAATCCAAAACCACCATTAAAAGATTTACCTATTCCTACACCACCTCCATTTGATAAAACTGCCAGAGTCATTCCTCTTGCACAATTCCCTGCAAAACAATGTACCGCCATTTCTGCCATAACATTACTACCATCATAAATATTTGCAGTTTCTCTAAAAGGTGAATCTGTACCTGAAACATCATGATGGTCTCTACCAAGCATGACAGGTCCTATTTCTTTGTTTCTAACCATTTCATTAAATTTTAATGCTATTTTGACCCTTCCTTCCTCATCAGCATATAAAATTCTTGCCTTTGTTCCAACAACAAGTTTATTTTTTTCGGCATCTTTAATCCAATTATAATTATCTCTATCCTGTGCCCTTCTTTCTGGATTTATACAGGACATAGCAGCAGCATCAGTTTTTCTTAAATCTTCATCCTTACCTGAAAGACAAACCCATCTGAAAGGACCATAACCATAATCAAAACATATAGGTCCCATGATATGCTCTACATAAGATGGGAAAATAAATCCTTCTGAAGTATCTATTTTATTTTTTAAAATATCCTTTACTCCAGAGTCAAAAACTGCCTTCATAAAAGAATTACCATAATCCCAGAAATGTGTACCCCTTTCTACCATTTCCTTTATAAGTTCAAATTGCCTTTTCAATGAAATATCCACAGCTTTCCTAAATTTCTCAGGATCTTTTTCGAGTAAATTTCTTGCTTCTTCGAATGAATATCCTTGCGGAATATAACCACCCTCATAAACGGCATGGCATGAAGTTTGGTCAGATGCAAGCTCTATTTTAATATTATTTTTAACAGCATATTCCCATAGATCTACAATGTTTCCATAATAAGCGATTGATAAAGGTTTACCTTCATTTTTAGCTTTAAAAGCAGTCTCAAAGGTTTGTTTAATATCTTCGGATATTACAGAAACCCAACCCTGATCATATCTTGTTTTGATTCTTGAATAATCGACTTCAGCGATAATTCCAACTCCACCAGCAATTTCAACCGCTTTAGCCTGAGCACCACTCATACCACCAAGACCGGATGAAAGATATATAACACCTTTTAAGTTCCCCTCATCAGGGATTTTTAAATATAATCTTCCTGCATTAAGTAATGTTATATAAGTTCCATGAACTATACCCTGTGGACCAATGTACATCCAGCCCCCAGCGGTCATCTGTCCATAATTAGCAACACCCATGGCAGCTGCAACTGCAAAATCTTTTGGATTATCAAACATACCAACCATAAGACCATTTGTAGAAATTACTCGAGGAGCATCCTTTTTACTTGGAAAAATTCCAACTGGATGCCCGGATTGAACAACAAGAGTTTGTTCATCTGTCAAGATTTCAAGATATTTTTTAATAAGTCTATATTGCATCCAGTTTTGCATTACCTGGCCTGTTTCACCATATGTAACAAGTTCATAAGGATAAAGTGCTATATCAAATGAAAGATTATTATCTATCATTACCTGTAATGCTTTTCCAGCAAGGCATTTACCTTCATATTCATCTACTGGTTTTGGTTTTATATCACCATAAGGTCTATATCTATATCCATAAATTCTTCCTCGAGTAAGTAATTCCTGCAAAAATTCCGGAGCAATATGGGAATGTAAATTAACTGGTATATAACGAAGTGCATTTTTTAAGGCAATTTTTATCTGATTTTTATTAAGAGGCATTCCTCTTGATGGTGCTCTTCTTATACCCTTTATAAATTCTGGATACTCTGGCAGTGAATCTTCTAATTTTATTTCCATAATGTAAAACCTCGTTGATTATATTTATATTACGCTTTTCCAGCCGAACCAAGGACATTTATATTTTTATCCATATACATCTTAATAAGCTCTTCTCTGGCTGGTCCAAGATATTTTCTTGGATCAAATTCTGCCGGTTTTGTGGCTAAAATTTCACGAATTTTCGCTGTCATTACAAGTCTCCCATCTGAATCAATATTAATCTTACATACATTAGACTTTGCTGCCCTTCTAAGCTGATCCTCCGGGACACCAACGGCATTTTCCATGTTCCCACCATATCTATTTATGATATCGATATAATCCTTTAATACACTTGATGCACCATGCAAAACAATTGGAAAACCAGGAATTTTTCTTTCAACCTCTTCTAAAATATCAAATCGAAGAGGTGGTGGCATTTCACCCGGTTTTACTTTAAATTTATATGCTCCATGCGAAGTACCAATGGCTATAGCAAGAGAATCCACGCCAGTAGATTTAACAAAATCCTCGACTTCTTCTGGTTTTGTATAATGATGAACCTCAGATTGAACATGTTCTTCAATACCTGCAAGAACTCCAAGCTCACCTTCAACTGTAACATCAAATTC
>JBKBTB010000278.1:0-2347 GCA_046291015.1 Exilispira sp.
AGCCGAACTTAATCTAAAAATAAAGGTATAAAAAGCCTCCGGTAAAAACAAAACCTTCATCTTGCCACTTTGAGGTCTTACCTGCTTTTCAGAATTATTATATAAAAATAAAAGATAATCAAGATCCTCATTTTTAACATCTTCTATATCATAAAAGGCAAAAATTCTTGAAACATTTGAGTATGAACCAGGGTAAATCAAACTGATATAATAACCATAAGTTGAAATTTTTTGATTGTAATCAATACCCTTACTTGTCAAAAGATTAATATTTGATTTTTCAACAAAACCTTCAAGATTTAGTTGAGCTTTTGTTTTAAAAGTAAGATATTCAACAATTTTATTCAATTTTTCCAAAATATTTTCTGCAGTAATATTTTCAATATCTTTTCTGTATGAATCAAGATTTACAATTGAATCTTTTTCTGCAACACCATAAGAACCATCTACTTTCCCTATCAGTGAATTTTTAGCATTTTCTATCAAAGTCCTGACATCTTCAACACTGGTTGTATAGGCAAAACCGGAAAAATTATCTTTTATAACAGAGAGATTCGTTGTCTCATTTATACTACTATCTACTTTTTTAAATTTTGAATCTTCAAAAGAAACAGAAATATTTTCTAAATTTACATTTTTTATAAGAAATTGATCAAATTCCTTTTGTGCATATTTATAAATCTTTTCAATTATATTTTCCATCATTACCTCCAAAATTTTTGTTTACAATTTTTGTTGTTATTTTTTTAATTTAATTCTTTAATAATTTATATTTTTTCAATCACCTATATTTATCTTTTTACCTATATTAAACTTTAATTATAATCATCTTTTTTTCTATAAGCTAGATTATACACCGCCAACAACTAAATTATTTATTAATATATGAGGTGCTCCATGACAGGAGCGAATGTTTAATTGTCCTTTACCGCACCCACCAGTTTTTGAGAGAACCAGATCATTTGCAATAGCATTAATATTTTTAAGTGTTTCATATAGATTACCGGAAATATTGATATCCCTCACCATTTTATCAATTTTCCCATTTTTAACTATATATCCATATTGTGCTCCAAATGTAAAATTTTCTCCAGCAGTTTGTCCACCTTTAGCATCACATAGATAAAGTCCATCATAAAGTTTTTCAAATAAACTTTCATAGGTATCAGTTCCATTTTCAATAAATATGGTGCCCATTCTAACTATTGGAGCATATCTAAAATCTTCGGCAACACAGTGCCCATTTACTGGCTCATTGAATTCAGAGGCAGTTGCCCTTGAATGAAGCCTGCCTTTTAATATTCCATTTTCCATCAAAATAGTTCTTTTTGCCTTAACTCCTTCATCATCATATTTATAAAAGCCAAGCTCTCCTTCTATTGTTGGATCATCTATAATTGTTAATATAGGATTTCCAAGTTGAGCACCAATTGACATTTTTTGTCTCATAACAGGTGAATCTTCTATAATATCTGCCTCTGAAAAATGCCCGAATGCTTCATGTGTAAAGACTCCGGCAAGACTTTGATTTAATATTACATTATATACTCCACCTTTAACTGGCTGGGCATCAAGAAGATCACAGACAATCTTTATTCTATTCTCCATATACTGCTCTTGATTTAAAAGATTATGAAATCCATCACTCCCACCAAATGCAACCCTAACATTTTGGAGAATATTATCTTTTTTTGAAGTTATAAGTCCAGAAATCCCACATGTAACAAGCTTTTCGTTTATTTGACTACCTTCACTGCTAACAAAAAACCTATCCCTTTTTACCTCGAAAAGTCTCATAGATGTTGAAACTATTTTAGAATTCGACAATGCCATTTCATTATATTTTCTTAAAAGTTCGATTTTATCCTCAATTGAAATAGATTCTGGATCTATTTTAAGCTCCTGCTGGTATTTATCCTGAATAATTTCAACCTTTGCAAGCCTAACCTTTTTAGGTGCATTTTTAGATAATATTTTAGCATTTATAATGCAATTTTTTATTGCCTTTTCAGCATCATCTATATTTGTAAATGTAGAACTTGCAAAACCTCCGTCTATTAAAACTCTTAAAACAAAACCACCTGCTGAATTCGAACTGATTCTATTTAAGTCCTTATTAAAAAATTCAATGTCCAGATCACTTCGATTTTCATATCTTATATCAACATAATCAGCAGGTATATTTGAAATTAGTTTTTCAAGTTTTTCAAGCATAAATCCTCCTTATAAAGATGTTTTACTATAAAATAATATTAAATTATGTAAATAAAAATATAAAAGATAATTGATAATGCCAATTTTACATGCAAATTATTGAAACATTAAAATTTAATCATAATAATAGATA
>JBKBTB010000279.1:0-2347 GCA_046291015.1 Exilispira sp.
CAGGGTTATTTTTCTTTTTCGATTTCTACTCTGAATTCCGGTACTTATAATTTACAGGTAAAAGATCTTGGAAATACAATTCTTAAAATACCTATAATTTTTAATGCAAAAGCAATTGCAAATGACTATTCTTCTGTTTTATATTCTCTTAATAATAGAAAAATGATATTTAAAAAATTTTATTCTATTAATTTATGGCTTGTTTTATTTTTTATCAGTTCAATTTTTACAACATATTTTTTAAGAATATTTAAAAATAGTTAACTATGGATAGATTTTGTTCTAGTGATAAAAATTAATAAAAAGATTAGAATCAAAATTGGATAAAAATGAAAAGAAAGAAGAATATTTTCTATAAAAATAGAATAAAAATTTTACTTTATATAATTTTATTATTTTTAATGCTTTATCTGTCAAAGATTAATTTGATTGCCGAACCAATATTAAGTTTTAATGAGATTCAAAGTTATAAATTAAATTCAATAAAATTTAGCAACTTAAATTTTAATAATATAGCAGTATTCAAAGTATTTTCCTTAACCTTTGATAAGAAAAAAGAGCTAATTTTTTATGCAAAAATAGATTATTTTATCGAAAATTTTGAATGTTATTTTTATTGTCATCCAGATTATGCAATGATAGAAGTCCTTGTTGAATTAGATTCAAACGAACAATATTATTATGAATATAGAGTAAATCCAAATAAAGAAGCCGAAAAAGATTTTATTAATTACAATTTTAATGAAAAATATTTTTATGAAATTGCTAATTCATCCTTATCTAAAACATATTATAAGATACTAAAAGAATATAATCCGAATTATTACAGCTTAATTTCAAGGACATTGCTACATTATTATGATAAAAAAGAAGTTGATATAAATTCAATAATATTATTTATAATTCTATCTATTACATTAATTATCCTTTATATGATTATAGCTGAAAAAAAAATTGTAATTTTTTCTATTCTTTTTTTTATTCTATTATTTTCACTTTATGTTATATTTTATAATAATCAAAATTTTATATTAAAAGGATACATAAAAAATCCAGTTATAGAAGAAAATAATGAATATGAAAATTTAGATAATGAAAACTTATTAAAAATTCCAATAGAGGTTGAAATAAATGAAGAAAAAGAATACCAAAAGATATTTTCATTTTCTTTGATAAAGAATAAAAACAGAGCAATTAAGGTTTATCAGCAAGAATATTGTATGCTCTTTATTAAAATATTTTCTCAAAACTTTAGGTTTAATTTGCTGGAAAATATCGCTGAATATAATTATTTCATATCATTACCAGAAATTTTTACAGTATATTATGAAAATTATCAATATATTGTAAAAACCAACAAAATACTATTATTTGGTAGAATAAAAGATGAAAAAGAGAAATAATGATTTTTTGATTGTTTTTTTAATTTTTATTCAACTTATTCTTTTTCTCATTTTTTCATCTGTATCAAAATATGAACCATCAATTGATAGATTTATGGTTTTAATTTTATCTTATATTATTGGTATATTGTATTTGTTTTTTAGTGAAAGTAAATTCAATAATTTTTTAAAAATATATAGTATTGTCATTATTTTTACATCATTTACCTTAAGATTAGGTTCTCTTGCATCTTCAGAATATTGTATCGAAAAATCTATAAGATTATTTTACTTTTTATTTTTATTTAGCCTTGTAATGAACTTTTTAAAACAAAAAGAAAATGAATATGATGAGGAAGTAAAAAAGATTAAAACAAATTCGGTTTTTATTCAGAGTATTTTTTTAATTCTTTTTATGTTTTTTGCATATTTTACAATTGAAAGGATAAATTTCTATTTTTATACTTTTTTATTTTTCATATTATTTTTTAGTTTTTTAGTTTCTTATAGAAAATTTATGATATATTTTAAGTAATAGAAAATGAATAATAGAAAAAATGAATACTTTACAGTTTTCAAACAATATATGCTGGAAGATTTTAGAAGGGTTATTTATCAATACATTTTTTATAGATTATTTATAATTTTATCAATAATACTTCTTCTTTATTGTTTTTTAAGGTTAATATCTTTAATAGCCAGCTTAAAAAATTATATAATTATTTCTTTTTATTATTTATCAACAATTTTTGGTTTATTGGTTTTTATTATAGGTAATTACAATAATTATATTGGAAATTTTTTGAGAAGAATCGATATTAAAACCCTTTTTGAATCTTATATTGTTATAAGAAATAAAGATAAAAACACTGCCTTATATTTTTCTTCGATTCTTGAAGATAATGTTTTAAGGGAACATTATAAAAGACTAAAAATTAATATGAAATGGAAAATTCTTTTAATAA
>JBKBTB010000280.1:0-2338 GCA_046291015.1 Exilispira sp.
TTTACCTCAATATTTTCAATATCATTTACAATATCTTTTGAAAGTGAACTTCCCGAAAAATTGAGGATATACATTGTAAAACCTAAAATAGAATTTAATGGAGTTAACAGCTGATGGTAGATTTTGCTAAATATTAAATTTCTTGATTGCTCTATTTCCGAAATTGTATGTAACTGCCTTATTAGTTGCTGATTTTTTGTGTTTAATTCACTTTTATTCTGTACAACAATTTCCTCAAGATTTTCAATATATGTTTTCTGTTCATTTAAAAATAGAAATGAATAAATCATAAAACTTAAAATGTTTTGAAATTTCTGTAAAGCAAATTTTTTTTCGAGTGGAATAATTAAGTTTTTTGAATACGATTCTTCTAAAAACAATGTAATCATTGCTGTGTATTGATTGGCAAAGGAAAATTTTAAATTAAATTGAATATTTTGATCTTCATCTTTATCATCTGATCTATTATATGAAATTTTATTATCAGAGGTATAATCAAAATTATATGTATTATCATTGTACATTAATTTAATATGTAAAAATCCTTTAGAAGCATTAAAAAATATAGAAATTTTATTTAATATAAGCTGAAAAAAAGTATCGATTTTTTTTCCAGAGGAGACCTCTTTCATTATTTCATGTAAAGACCATTGATAAAAATCTGACACAAATTGACATTGTTCGAGCTCAATTCTTGATATTATTGTTAAAAACATAGAAAATAATAATTGATAGGTATAATCATTTTTTTCATCTGTTTTATCATATAAAAAAAATATTGAATATTCTTTTTTGTCCTCTTTTATAACTTTTGCAGAAAGTGAATTTGAATTTTGAAATATCAGAAATTCTTCAACATTAATTTCATTTTTTTCAATAACAGGATAACTAAAAAACTTATAATAGTAACCTTTTAAATCATCAAAATTAATAAAACAATAAAAATGAGAAATATTGGAATCATGAAGAAAAAGAATTAGATTATCTAAAAAATTTTCTTTAAAATCCATAATCAAAAATATGGTAATTAAAATATTATCTATGTCAATCTTTATTTAATTAAACTTGAAAAAATTATTAAAAAGTGAATATTTATTGAAAATATTAAGGAAATACTATGAAGATAAATTCTGTTAACTGTAAGCTTAATCTTGACAAAAAAATTATAGATGAATCAAGAGAGTATGCGAGAAAAATTGTAGATGAAGTTCAAAAATTTATTGATTTAAGATCTACAATTTCTGTTGAAAGGGCTATATTAAGACTTTTTGGTGTTGAATGGTATAGTGAAGAACAACAGCTCCCTTATGTTAATATAATTGTTGATAAACTTTTACAGGATAATCTAATATCAAAGGGCGTTACCTATTATTTTGTTAATGGGCTTTTAAGAACAAAATTATCAATTAAAGAATTTTGTGATCAAATAGTTGGTGGAAAACTTAATTTCAAGGAAATTGAACCATTAGAAATTGAACTTGTTAAAGAAAAAGCATATTTAATGGCAAAAGATATTTCTGATAAAATAGAAGCAAATGTTAGAAAAAGAGAAGAGATGATAAAAGAGTATGGAGAGAGCCAACCGCCATATTTATATCTTATAGTTGCAACCGGCAATATCTTTGAGGATGTTATTCAAGCTCAAAATGCAGCAAGATCAGGTGCAGATATTATAGCTGTGATAAGATCTACGGCTCAATCTCTTTTAGATTATGTCCCTCATGGGGCTACAACAGAGGGTTTTGGTGGTACTTATGCTACACAGGAAAATTTTAAAATTATGAGAAAAGCTCTTGATGAGGTCTCAAAAGAGGTAGGCAAATATATAAGACTTGTTAACTACTGTTCTGGACTTTGTATGCCAGAAATTGCTGCACTTGGAGCTATAGAAAGACTTGATGTAATGTTAAATGATTCCATGTATGGTATTTTATTCAGAGATATAAATATGCAAAGAACATTTATAGATCAATATTTTTCAAGAATGATAAATTCCTTTGCAGAAATAGTTATAAATACCGGTGAGGATAACTATTTAACAACAAGCGATGCCTATGAAAAAGCTCATACGGTATTAGCTTCACAACTTATTAATGAGCAATTTGCCTTAAAGGCATATATGCCACAGAGGCTTATGGGACTTGGTCATGCTTTTGAAATTGACCCTGATATTGAAAATCAATTTTTATTTGAGCTTGCTCAGGCTCAGATGGCAAAAGAAATATTTCCAGATTCGCCACTTAAATATATGCCACCTACAAAATTTATGACTGGAAATATTTTTAAAGGTCATGTTCAGGATGCACTTTTCAATGCTATATCTGTTATGAGTGGTCAA
>JBKBTB010000281.1:0-2324 GCA_046291015.1 Exilispira sp.
TCAAGTAATTCAACCATATCACCCTGAACAAGATATCCACTTTTTAAAACTTCTGAAACAGCTTCAATTTCTTCTTTATCAATATCTGGAAAAGATAATCTAATCATAATATCTTTCCTCTATACCATTTAATAGTTTCTAAAATTCCTTCTTCTAAATCAACCAAAGGTTTAAATCCTAATATTTTTTCTGCCTTTTCAATACTTGGTATTCTTAATTCGACATCGCTATAATTTTTAGGAACAAATACAATTTTTGAACTCGATTCCGCAAGGTTTTTTATAAGCTTTGCAAGCATAAATATTGTTAAAGAGTTCCTTGGATCTCCTATATTGAAAATATGTCCAACTGCTTCTTCTTTTTCAATACAAAGTGAAACACCATTAATAAAATCATCAATATAGCACCAAGCTCTTATTTGATCTCCACTTCCATGAATAAGAATATCCTCATTTTTTATAGCATTAACAACAAATCTATGAATTGCCCCTTCACCCACCTGCCCTGGACCATATATGTTAAAAGGTCTGATAGAAACAAATTTAAGGCCATGTTCTTTATAATATGCATGAGCTAAATGTTCACCTGCTAATTTACTTACACAATATGTCCATCTTGCTTCCCCAACAGGTGCTAAATTTGTTGTGCTTAATTCATCGACTTTATAAGCATAAGATCCGAAAACTTCAGATGTGGAAAAATCAACAAATCTTTTAATTTTATGAGATTTATCATATATTGCTTCAAGAATATTGTAAGTTCCAATCATATTGACTTTCATTGTTAATATAGGATTTTTAATAACTGTATCTATACCAGCTATAGCTGCGCAATGAATAACTATATCAGGCATTATATTATCAATTAAATTTTTAAGCTTATAAAAATCAAGGATATCTACTTCTATAAGTTTAACATTTTTTTTATTTAACAAATTAGTATTATGAATTGAGTTTCTCCTTAAATTATCATAAAGAAAAATTTCATTGGAGTCTGCATATAATTGTGCTAATTTTGCGCCAATAAAACCAGCACCACCTGTTATAAAAATTTTATTATTAGTTATCAAATTATTCTCCCTTAATAAAATTTTAATAAAATATTTATAAAACCTGAAATTAAAAAAATTAAAATAAAAATAAAATTTTAATTCATTAGAAAACAAATGGCAAATACATTTATATACTTATCATATAATTTTAATCTTTAAACACAAACTTACTCGAACCTAAATAATTTACAATTAATCCTGCTAATATTCCAATAGCTTGAGCAATTACTTTTAATGGAAGCACCAAAAAATGTAAAATTAGATTTAATATTAAAATATTTACTCCAAAGCCAATCAGAGAAACACATACAAATTTAAAATAACCTGCAAAAGATGGACTTATTCGTTTGGAATATTCTTGAAATGACCAGAAATGGTTTAAAAAATAATTCTGGGTAACTGCAAAAATAAAAGCTATTGTTGAACCAGCATTTGCAGAATTTTTAAGATAATCCACTACAAACCAGAAAATCAAGAGATTTGTCAAAGTCCCTGAAAAACCGACAATCGAAAATCTTAAAAATTTGTTTTTGATAAATCTATCTGCATAATATATCAATTTGTGTTTTAATAAATTCATTTTTAAAAAATAAAAAAATTTAATATATTAAATCTATTCATTCAAAATTATTTTAACTAATTGCTCTGTCAAATATTTTCTGTCAAATTTATCTATTTCTTCTTTGATAAAACTGAATTTATTATTAAAACTATTTTTTTTCTTCATTTCTATAAATTGTTTTAATGTTGAAACAATTTCATTAATATCTGAAATATCAACAATGACTCCACTATCTGTTTTTTTTATTATTTGAGCAACTTCAAATTCCTTTTTCCCTAATGCAAAAATTGGCTTTTGTAATCTTAAATATTCAAATATTTTCCCGGAAATTATATTTACTTTGCCTATTATAAGTAAAAAGCAGTCATAACCATTTAATTTATTAAAAAGATCTTGATGAGGAATTCTTTTAATAATTTTTACAAAAGTATTTAAGTGATATTTTTTTATAAATTTTTTCAATATATATGAATCATGGCCTATAAATGCTAACTTAATCTTGTTTTTGTATTCTGGATCTTCATTTAATATCGAAATTGCTTTAAAAAAATTTTCTGGATTTCTCTTGCTATTATAAATTGTTCCCAAATATGCTATATTAAGATAATCGGATTTTACATACTCTTTTTTATAGTTTTTAAAATCATCCTCATCAAATCCATTGTATATTACTTTTATTTTTCCCATTAAAAATGGATATAATCTTATATA
>JBKBTB010000047.1:0-10996 GCA_046291015.1 Exilispira sp.
GCGGTTCTCACTTCATCAACAAGAATTTTTTTTGATTTATCTTTCTTAAAAATATTAAAAAAGAATAGGTTTAAGCCAGTTTCTTTTATCTCACTTATAATTTTTTTAATCAAATTAATTAAAAATAATAATATTAAAGATAATGTGATAGTAATTATAAAAAATAGCAAAAAAATATATAATAAATAAAATCTATTAGAATTATCCTTTTCAGTAAAAAATGATATTTCATCTATTTTCTCATTTTCCTTAAAATCCTGAATTTCGATTTCTGATTTTTTATCATTAAATAAATTTATTTTTTCTGAATTCTCTTTATAATCTATAGATTTTAATATTGAAGGAATGACGAAAAATAAGAGTAATAAAAATAGGATTGCAATAAAATAAGATATTATTTTAGATGGACTGCTAATAAGATATATTGCTGTTAAAATTAGGAGAAATATTATCAATATTTTAAAAAATTTAAAAGAACCATTACTTTCTAAAAAACTATAATTGTAAATATCTTTTTGAGCAATATAAGTAATTGTTTTAAAAAGTTTAATCCCATAAATTCCTTTTGGTAAAATTAGTCCAAGAAGGATTAAAATAAAAAAAATTGCAAAAGTTATAAATTTCAAAATAAATCTGTCTGAGATAAAGTCTTTTGTTTTTTTCATCAATTATTTTAATTAAAAACTAAAAAATCTTCAATCACCTGAAAGAAAAATAGAATCAATAAAATATTTTTCAACATAAAAAATAAGCATTATTATAATCATTATAATAATTAAGTTATATAAAAAATAAATTTTGCAAAATTTTAAGCTTAAATTCTGTAAAAATGATAATATTTAATAATGATGATAACATAAAATAATTATAAAGATTATAATAATTAATAAAAAATTAATTTGATTTAAATTTTGTTGAAGGTAAAATAATTATTAGAGAGTTTACAGTTTATATCTAATTATAAATATTTCAAGAGGGGTATAGGATGCAAAATCTTTTTGAAAAGATTAAAGAAATATTATTTGATCCAGCAAACACCTGGCAACAGATTAAAGATGAGGAAATTGAAATTAAACAGTTTTTCATCTCTTATATATTTATACTTGCAGCAATAGGACCTGTAAGTCGCTTTATAGGGTATACTATAATTGGAAGAGCATTTGGTTTTAAAATACCATTTTTTGGTGGATTGCTTAATTTAATTATTTCATATGCTATTGAATCTTTTGCAGTTCTGGTGTATTCTTTTATAATGAATCAACTGGCTGATGCTTTGGATTATAAAAAAGATTTTAAGCAACACTTAAAACTTATTGCTTATAGCATTACTCCTTACTGGATTTTAAGTGTTTTTTACATAATACCACCATTATCATCTATATCCTTAATAGGAGGATTATATTCGATTTATCTTTTATTTTTAGGGGCTAAAGTATTAATAGATATACCAAAAGAGAAAATATTCATTTACATCATTATTCTTGTGATAATTACGATAATAATTAATTATGCCATTAATTTTTTATCTATAGGATACTTTTTAACAAGAAGATAAGAATGAAAATATAAATTAAATGTTTAATTGGATGTTATTTTAAGTATATAAATTAAATAAAAATGACAAAATCATGTAATTAATTAAAGAAATATTGTCCATCCATCGGGAGAAAGAACTGTGCTATCTTTAAGTTTTATAAGTCCACCCATAGGTATTGAAAATTGGATGTTGCTAATTTTATCTATAGATATACCCAGTACATTATATAAAATCATCTGGGTTGTTCCCATATGTGCAACAATTATTATTTTTTCACCAGAATATTTTTGTTTTAGCTCATCAATAAAAAATGAAACCCTTTCGAAATGGGATGAGATGCTTTCAATTTTACCCTTTATCGAATAATTGACATTTAAATATACTTCTTTATCATTTAAAAATTCATCTGCAATATATCTTTCGTCAAGTCTTTTATCTATAATAAGACCAGTCTTAGTACTTCTTTCAATGAGTTTTGCAGAATCAATTGCCTGTCTGTATGAAGAAGAATAAATTATATCAAAAGGTCCTTCCTGTTTTAATATGTTGGCAAGGTTTTTAATTTCTTCAATACCTAGCAAAGATAATAGATTTGTATTTTCAGTACATTCGCCATGCCTTATAATATATAATTCCATAAATCAACTCCTTAAAATATAATAAAAAATTAAATTAAATATAAAATTTAATTATTTAAATTAATTATTTAAAATATTTATTTTCAATAGAATATTTATTTTCACTAAAAGCTTATATAATAAAATCATATATTAAAAATTTATAATATAGTTATAATTTTTTTATAAAATTTATATTAATACCTTCTCCTTAAAAATATAGTATTTAAATTTAGAAAATCAAAAAAAAATTAAACTAAACTTTTTTATCAATATCCGAAAGTTAGAATAACAAGGATGTTGTTTATATTGTAAATAATCAAGGAGGAATTATATGATTATTAATCACAACATCTCATCTCTATTTGCATCAAGACAAATTCATTCCAACTCTCTCGATTTAAGGAAAAGCATTGAAAAACTATCTTCTGGCTTGAGAATCAATAGTGCTTCAGATGATCCAGCTGGTCTTGCTGTATCTGAAAAAATGAGAGGCCAAATAAGAGGACTACTTAGAGCTCAAAAAAATGCAGAAGATGGTATTTCTCTTATCCAGACAGCAGAGGGTTATCTAGTTGAAACTACGGAAGTTTTACAGAGGTTGAGAGAACTTGCTGTTCAAGCTGCTAACGGTGTTTATTCTGATGATGACAGATTAAATATCCAGGTAGAAGTATCTCAGCTTATTTCAGAAATTGACAGAATAGCTTCTCATGCTCAATTCAATGGTATGAATTTGCTAACAGGAAAATTTTCCAAGCCAGCCATTGGAAATGAAGCAGCTGCTTCGATGTGGTTCCATATTGGACCAAATCTTGATCAGAGAATCAGGGTTTATATTGGAACAATGTCTTCCCAGGGTCTTGGATTGAAAAATCCTATTGGTAGAGCAGAAACAGCAACTTTTATATCTGTGTCGACTCCAGATAAGGCAAACATTGCTTTAGGACTTATCGATACAGCACTTATAAAAGTGGCAAAACAGAGAGCTGACCTTGGAGCATATCAGGAGAGACTTGAATTTCTTGGCAAAGGTTTATTAAATGGGGCAGAAAACTTACAGGCTGCAGAAAGTAGAGTTCGCGACACAGACATGGCTTATGAAATGTCAAATTTTGTTAAAAACAACATCCTGACTCAGGCTGCTACTGCAATGCTTGCACAGGCAAACACTCAGCCACAACAGATTTTACAGTTACTCAGATAATAACAACCGCCACCTCTTTTTGGGGCTGCCTTATGGCAGCTCTTTTTTATTGCATTTAAATATTTTCAATAATTAATATTTATTTAATTTTATATTTATAAAAAATTAAATATTTTTTGACAAAAATAAAAATAGATTTATAGAGTTTTCAAGATATTGATTTTTATTATCAATATTTTGATAATAACTTTAAAAATTTTATTTTTCAGGGAGTTTATCATGAATAACAATCAGGTTATGACACTACCTTTATGGAAAAAATGGATGTATGCACTCGGGCAGCTTGGATGGTCTTTGACTTCATATTCAGTTGGTAATCTCTTAACTTATTTTTACTTACCTCCTGAATCTTCTTTTAAAAACATATTTCCACCATATATTTATCAGGGATATGTTTTTGGTGTTTTAACAATTATAGGTCTGGTTTTTGCAAGTGGAAGGCTTTTTGATGCAATTACAGACCCTTTAGTAGCAGGTTTGTCAGATAGAAACAGATCAAAATTTGGCAAAAGAAGATTATTTCTAGCAATTTCTGTTTTACCTTTTGCCTTATTGTCTGTTTTAGTTTTTATCCCGATCACAGGTTATGTAAGTATTATAAATGCAATCTGGTTGTTCTTTACAGTTTTATTGTTCTACTGGTTTATGACTATGTATGTTACACCATTTTTTGCTCTTATGTCAGAGATAGGACATAATCCAGATGAAAGATTAAATCTTTCAACTTATATTTCTATTACATGGGCAATTGGTTTTGCTATAGGTTCTCAGGTTTACTCTATTTCAGGTATTTTAGAAAAATCTGGCCTTTCTCCAACTTTAGCATTTCAATATACTATTTGTGGGTTTGCAGTAATTGGTTTTATTTTTATGCTTTTACCGGTAATCTTTATAGATGAAAAAAAATATGCCGAACACCATATATCTGAAGAAGGGATATTCAGATCTGTTGTAACTGCCTTTAAAAATAAAAACTTTCTTTATTTCACCCTTTCCGATCTTGGCTACTGGGTTGCTCTGACAATAGCATCTACAGGTCTTGTTTATTATATAACTACTCTTTTAGGGCTTGATAAATCTTTAGTTTCCTTTATGCAAATTGTTATGTTTGGACTATCTTTTGTTTTTTATGTTCCAATAAATTTAATTGCAAAAAAAATAGGGAAAAAAAGACTTATTATTATAGGATTTATTATTTTCATGATTGTTTATGTTTACACTTTCGCACTTGGCACACTTCCTTTTAGTAAACTATTTCAAGGCTGGATTGTTGTAATAATGTTATCATTGCCATTAGCAATATTCGGGATTTTACCAAATGCTATTATTGCAGATATAGCAGATGCTCATGGATATGAAACAGGCATTTATAAGGCTGGAGTTTTTTTTGGAGCAAGAACTTTTATGTCTAAGCTCGGTCAATCTATAGCTGGTATCATATTTCCATCAGTTTTGCTTTTAGGTAAAACAGCAGCTAATCCTTTAGGTATAAGATTGACAGCCGTTATAGCCTTTGTTTTTGCAGTTGCTTCGCTTATATTATTTACATATTATGATGAGAAAAAGATTTTGAATATTTTAAAAGAAAAAGGTGAAAAAGTTTAAAAAAGACAAATTAGAAGCTGCCATAAAAAATAATGGCAGCTTCTATTAATTTTTCAAAACTAACTCCAAAAATTTCAATAATATTTTTATTTGAAAAATTTAAAAAGTCTTCATTTGAATAAAGTTGGGAAAAATTTTTTAAGCCAAAGTCAATTTTAAAATTGGTTATAAAAGAATTGATCTTATCACTTCCATATATATGGCAAATGTATTTTATTAAATGCCAGGAAAATGTAGCTAAATACTTTGCATAAGGCATGGCGCAATTTTCTGGAGTTGCAAGTATCAGTAAGTTTTTATCAAAATTAAGATTCTTTTTAAGAAAATTATTGTAAATATTTTCAAGTGAATTTTTAATCTTTTCATCATATAAACTGGTTATATATAACGGAAGACCTACTTCAAGGAAATATGGAATTCTTGAAAAGAAAGAAGATTGCTGATTTACATACATTTTAACCAGTTGAAAAAGTAAAATATCGTAAATTTCATTTTCAAAAAAATAATTCATATCTTTATCTTCATAATATCTTGGAAGATTAAAGGGCCACATTATTATAATTCCATCACGCATATACCCATCTGGCAAACCTGAAAAATTTCTCTTTATCTGTCCACAGAGCAAAGATTGATATTGATAAATATCTATAGGTATTATAACATCTATCTGTTTTGTTAGTTTTGTAATATTAAAAAAATTAGAAAGAATATTTATTAATTCTTCCAATTTTCTCACATTGAATCTATTAAAAGATAGTTCAATTCCTTCCGGATAGTAAAAAGTGAAATGGTTTATAGATATTTTTTTAAAATTATATACAAGATTTAGTTCGGTTTTAGGGGATTGAGAATCAAAATCATAAAACTTTATACCTTCTGGTAAAAATATGCTTAAAAGGATGGTTGAATTATCATTATCATTAAACTTGTATATTGTTTTTATAAAATTTGATTGAATATTTATAATATAATTGTCAAATTTAAAAGATATTTTACCATTGATATTATCATTTATAATATAAATATTTGAAATAGATCTATATATGATTTTTTTGAAAGTGTCTAATTCAAAATTTGAATCTATAAAATATTGTAAATTTATTTTATCATCTTTAACAGAAGTTATTTGATTATTATCTGGATAAAGGTAAAGTTCAAATTTATCTGATTGACAATATTTTATTAAATTATCACTATCAAGATAAAAAGTTATGTTGTTTTTACCAAGTTGAATTTGAATATATTTATCTGTCTTTACCAGTAAAATTGAACCAAACCATCTTCTAAAATATTTTCTTTGATTATCAACATAATATATTTCACTTCCATCTTCAAATGTTTCGAAATATGAACCATCTTGTAAAAGGTAAAAGATTCTTTTATCTTTAAATTTTATCTGATAACTTTTATCTGTAAATTCAATAATTGTTGCTCCCTTTTCGAAAGGATAGTTATATTCTATGCCATTTTGATACATATTGATAAAATCACCAAGTTCTATTTTATAAGGAGAAGGAGGGTTTTCATTAGCATATTTATTTAAATAATTAAATATTTTCTGGAATATTTCTTCTTTTAATAGGTAGGCAAAATATTGTTTTGCCTCAAAATAAAATCTAATATCCAGATATGGGTTACATTTTTCATAAAATGATATATCATTATTGTTAAGAAATAAAGGTTTTTCCTTATCAAAATCAAAATTTAAACTGTTAATAAATCTGTCGAAAAAGGAGATATCAAAAGGTTGAATTAAGGTTTCAGTTAAATTATATTTTATAGGAGTCATTTTACTGTTTTCAATTATATAAGCAAAATTGTTCTCATCATAATAATTTTCAATCACCTGAATATTATTTTTTGAACTTGTTAAACAGCTGGAAAATAGTAATAAGACAAAAAAAAGCAGCAAAATAAATAGTATGATTTTAATATGATATTTTTTCATCATTTGAAATAAAATTATATCTTTTTTTATTCTTTTCAATAAAAAATACTTGACAAAAAAAATATTTAAAATTATTAATAAATAAAATAAATTTTTTTTTTTTACTTTTTTTAGGGGGATTTTTTTGAAAAATAAAGAATATAATAATATTAGCAATTTCAAGTCTTTTTCTATTAATACACTTCAAAGTGAATTTAGAAAATATTCTTTAGAAGATATCATTGATAATTTTGAGCCTTTTTTTGTTAAAGTTTTATCTGATCTAGCAAAAGAAAGAAATATAGAAGCAGATAAATTTGAAAGGCTTAGAAAAAGTGATGCATTAAAAATTGTTACTCTGGCTCCATTTATAGCCAAAGCTGATTATGCCATGATGTTTGCATATGCAAATCTTTCAATTCTTTTGACAGCTGCAAATTTTCCAGAAATTTTTAATGCTGATGAAAATATAAGCCTTGAAACAAGAGCGACACTGGTATTAGAAAACATAAAAGATTTTGTTAAAGATAAAAAAGCTTTTGATGTCTGTAAAAAAGCATTAATTGCAATATCTTATAAGGATCATCTTAATGATATTGAAAATGATAGAAAAATGGGGAAGTATAATCCTTTATTTGAGGAAAAAAACAGAATAAAATATGCTAAAAAATTCAATAAAATATTAAAAAAAATCCAGAAAGATGTAAGATTATTAAAAATTATTGATCTTAATAGTTTAGCATTAAATAATCCTGGATTTTGGATGGTTTAAAAAAATTTTTAAAAAAAATCTTAATTTTTTATTATATTTTATTGATTTGGTTTAAATATGTATCATATTCAACTTAAGGAAGTTGAATATGATGAAAAAATATAGGTATCAAAATAATAAAGGTTCTGATATATATTCAAGCGATAATGTTAAATTCAGAATTCAGAAAAGAATAGGTTATATTTTTTCAATTTTTATTATTATTGTTATAATTTTAAATATCTTTAATGAAATAAATGTTTTTGGTAAGATTCTTTTAAATATTGGGCTAATCTATAAACTCATAATGCTTATCGAAGCAATAATTTTTTATCTGACAACTAAAAAAGGGCATGTGAAGATAAAAAGAATTTTACAAATATTCTTTATTTTATTAAATGGGATTTTAACATTATATTCGGACATTAATCAAATTTATTTTGGTTTAAGTTTTTTAATTTTTGGTTCACTTCTTATCTTACAATATGACTTATTTGAACATAAAATTGCAAATTATATTATTTTATCTTTACTTTTTTTAATTTGCCTTGCTTTTATATATAATTATTATTTTCAACCAGTTCCCAACAGTGGTGGTATTTTATCAGAAATTAAAGATCCTTTGAAATTACATACATATAAAATAATAAATATAATTTCAAGATTAATATTTATAGCTTTGTTTTTAACACTTTTTCCATCAATATATATTGATCAGGCTAATTTTTATAAAAATTTAAATGACCTTATAATTAAAGAGAAAGAATCTCTCGCATCTTTTGCAAATATTGGTATGATGCTTAATTCAACTGTTCATAATTTTAATAATAAAATTGTTACATTTTTATCTTCAGAATATATTATAATAAGTATAATAAAAAAGTATAAAGATAATATTAAACCAGAAGATTACGAAAAGATTATCAATACATGTCAGATGGTTAAACATTCATCTGAAGATATGGCTTTGATGGTAAAAGATATTAGAAACCTTATAAAGGATAAGACAAATAATAATCTTCAAACATTTGAAGTAAATAAAATTCTTGAAGATATAATAAAGCAATTTAAGATTTCATATGAAAAACTAAATGTAGATTTTATTTTTGAAAAAGAAGAAGATCCTATTTTTGTTAAAGGGAATTCAATTCAGTTTATTCAAATAATAGAGAATCTTATAAAAAACTCCATTGAGTCTTCACCAAATCCAAATATCACAATAAGAAGCGGCATTAACAGCAAACCTTTTATCAGTATTAAAGACAATGGTTCTGGAATCCCCTTTTGTTTTAATTGTAAAACTAATAATTGTATTAATTGCAAAGAATTTCAAATCGGTAAGACAACAAAAGAAAATGGTTCAGGCACCGGTATGATATATGTTCAAAACACATTAAAGCAGATGAATGGAAATCTATTAATAGAAAGCACAGAAAACCAGGGTACAATAGTAAAAATAGAACTTGATAATTTTGTTACTAAAAAGCTTGAACAAATTGAACAGATATATTTTGATAAAAATGAATACAAGACAGCTTCAAATTGAAAAAAATTAATTTTCTTCCCTTTTATCTATAAGTCCATCAAAACCAAGGGTTCCGCCAGGATTCATAATATAATCTGGATCAAAATGATTTTTTAATACTTTAAAAATATTATAATTTTCTTTACCAATACTTGGTTCAAGCCATGGTGCAGTCATTTTTCCTATACCATGATGATGACTCATTGATGCACCGCTTCTGTATATTGCTTCCAGTATGCCTTTCTGATATTTTTTATATTCTTCCATATCCATTTTACCAATAAAAATAAAGTATAGATTTGCTCCTTGAGGGTAAAAATGAGAACAATGAGTCATGCAAATGGTTTGCGGTCTACTTTTACAATATTTTCTAACTTCTTTATGAACTTCTGGTAAAGTTTCCCAGTTGACACCGCATTCAAGTGTGTCAATAACAATACCATAATCCATAAGATCTTCTCTCATATATGGATCTGTAAATCTCCCGTGTTCCCATGCTTTTGTAACAAAACCAGTTGTATAAAATGCCTTATATTTTTTGCAAATTGAGTGAATTTTCCTTTTAACAAGTGCTGTATAATCTTTATCACCATCAACAGTTCCAAGCAGAAGACACTGTTCACCTCTTTTAAATCCTTTTAATGAAAGTAATTTTTCAAAGATTGAACCTTCAATACCATAAAGTTTCATTACAACATCTGTTTCTTCCGGATCTGAAAGTCTGAATACTGATGGAAACCCAAATTGACCCTGCATGATTTCTCTTGTTGCACTAAGTGCATCATCCCAGAATTTAAAAATATATGAAAATCTTCTGGTATTTTCTGGTTGATAATGAAAAATTTTAAGTGTAACTTCTGTTAATATCCCAAAAGTTCCCTCACTTCCCATCATTATCTGATCAATGTCTGGTCCGGTTGCCATAGCTGGAAGTTCAAATGTTTTTATAATTCCTTTTGGTGTAATATATTTTTGACTGATTACAAGATCTTCAATTTTTCCATAATATGTGGAATTCTGACCTGCACCTCTTGTTACTACCCATCCTCCAACAACAGAATACTCGAAAGATTGTGGGAAATGACCACATGTATATCTTCTTTTAGCATTGAAAAGTTCTGGGGCATTATTCAAGGCATTTTCAAGCTGCGGTCCAGAAATACCAGCCTGGATAGTTACAGTATGATTGATCTCATTAAGTTTAATAACCTTATTCATATGTACTCTCATATCAAGTGTAATGCCACCTTTTGTTGCTTCCATCCCCCTTGTCACACTTGAACCACCTCCATATACATATAAAGCTAATTTATTTGAACAACAATAATCAACTATTTTGATAATATCATCTTCATTTCTGGGATATACTACAATATCTGGAATATTTTCAACAATCTTATTTCTAAGCCTGAATAGGTCTATCATCGTTTTACCATAAGATACAGAAGTTCTTGTAAAGGTATCGAGTTTTATATTTTCTTCTCCAACAAGATTTTTAAAAAATTCTATATCTTTGTCCTTTAATTTTACAGGTATTTCAATATCAAATTTTTCAAGACCTGTTGATTTAGGCTTAAGAAAATAATCATCTGTAAGATTAAAAGTTTTTTTCATAAGAGCATAAAGTCTTTTATTTGGATGCTTAAAAACATTTTTTGCACCCCATTTGAAAATAGCCCTAAATGAATCTTCAGGTGGCTCTATTTCGATCCATTCTGGATAAAAATTCTCTTTTTTCATTTTAACTCCCTTTTAATAAATATATTAAAAAATATTCAAATATTATTTATCGAAAAACTTTGTAAAATAAAAAAATTAGTAATTAAT
>JBKBTB010000282.1:0-2308 GCA_046291015.1 Exilispira sp.
ATTTCCAAAATAAATGTATATTTGCATTAAATAATGCTTTATATCATATTTTGAGAAAAAGTGAAAAACTTATCTTTAATAATAAACTTGTATATCTAGGTGATTATTTAATAGAGACTGATAAGTTCAAAATTATAGAAAAAATTAATTATAAAAACTTAATAAAAATTAAGATAGAAAGTACAAATCTAAAAGTTTATTCGATCTATTGTCAGTCTCTTTTTAAATATCTAAATTCTTTATCGAATAAAACAGAAGATGATCTTTATTTATTTATTTTCATAGATAAAACAGATTTAACGGTTAAAAAAATTGAAACAAAAAAATTACTGGAAAGTTCTAATAATATATCGAGAAGACTGGATATACTGATAAATAATTTAAATCATGAAATAAGAACACCTATTAATATAATATCTGGTTATATAGAATTGATGAAATATGAAAATTTAGATGAATTTGCTATTAGTAAATTAAATGAAATTATTTTTTATATTGATAATATCAACATTATTATTAAGGATATAATATCTATATCATCTTATGTTAATGATGAAAAAAATATAGTTGAAATAAACTTAAATCCTACATTGATAGATTTTAAGAACTTTATTGATAGAAGTTGTTTATTTAGCTGTAATATAGATATTCCTGATGAGGAAAAAATAATAGTTAAAATAAACTTACTGATTTTTAAAAGATTATTTTATTTTATTATAGATAGCTATAAAAATAATAGTAATCTGCAATTTAATATAAAAATTGTAACTCCAAAAAAGCATGCCACTAAAAAATCTGCAACTTTGATACTTTCACTTCGAGAAAAAGACAAAATAAACAATTATGGCTTAAATGAAATAAGCCAAACAACAAAAATTGTTTTAGAGCATCTTGTATTTATATTAAATGGTCAAATAAGGTTTTATTCATCAATTTACAATTTTGATATAAAAATTCCGATAGAAATTTAATTTAAACAGTCTGATTTACACTATTGGCAACTCCATTTTCATTAAGCATTTTAATATAATCCTGATTGCTGCCACTGGTATTTGGTACCTGTTGAACTTTTTGTTCGCTACCCTGCTGATTTGTAGTTTTTTCAGTGGTTTTATCTGAAAAGCTGTTATAATTAATCTTTTGAGTTTGTGTTTGATTAATATTTATTTTTTTTACATCCATAAATACCTCCTTTATCTAAATTATAAATAGTTGTTAATAAAAAATCAAATTTTATATCATCTTTTTTAAAATTGAAAATAATAAAAAAAATAATAAAATATTATTGGCTAAAATATTTGATATGGTGAATATTTTATGAATAAAATTGAGGTATTTTATTCCAGAAAATCAGAAAATGCATTTAATTATGCCAGATTTATATCTCAAATCTGCGGTCCAGCCAGAATGAATGAATTAAATGAAGATTTATGCATCAAATTAAATAGTATTGCAGATTATTTAATATTTTGCATTGAGATTTTCTCCGATATTAAATACAATCATATCTTAAAGGATACATTTTCTCTCAATACCTCTTCTATTATGCATATGAAAGATTTGTTAAATGATAATTTTATTCAAGAAGATGATTTCAAATCAATAGAAAAGATTAAAGAATGTTTGTTAAATAAATCTGAAAAAGAAATTTTTTTTATTTTTATTAAAAAAAATAATATTAAAGAAGATGAAAAGACTGATGAATATAATGGAATAATTGATATTAAGCACTTTATAAATATAATTCAATCAATAAGTAATAATATAAATGGTTTTTTTCTTTTAGATAATTCATCTTTTGACAATCAAGAATTTTTTATAGAGTATTTAAGAAAGTTAAGAATTCAAACATTAAGCCCCAGGAAAAAAATGGAACAGGCAACACTTGCACCTATAATATTACAATTTATAGTAGAACATGATATCTGTATAATCGCTACTGGATATAAAGAAAATGTTAGAGCTACTGTTGTTGAATATCTATTTAAAAACTTTAAGTTTTATATTATTTCAGAAGCTGGTGAAAAATATGCTAATCTTGCTTGCAATAATAATATAGCACTGACAATTTATGATTCATTTAATCACGATGGAAGAACAAAAAGTGTTCAGATTAGTGGTAAAGCCAGAATATATGATAGTAAAGATGAAAAAATTCAGAGTATATTAGAAAGTCGTGGTTTAACAAAAGAAAATATTCAATTACTAAATTTCGAAATTTTTGTAATAGAAATTGAGCCGATCAGTATTGAATTATATGATCCCATGTTGAAAAATTCTGGATATTCAACCAGGCAAATTTTCAATC
>JBKBTB010000283.1:0-2278 GCA_046291015.1 Exilispira sp.
TCTGAAACTTCTGGCATTAATAAACGTCTTGCACTTTGATTTAATCTCTTCCAGTTCATTTGAGGTCTGAAAATTGCAATTTCACCATTTTTCTGGGTGAATGCCTTTAAACCTTCAAAAGCCCCCTGTCCATAATGAATTATAGGTGAGCCTTCATTTATTTTTATATCATTTGATTCAGAAAGATATCCATCATCCCATCTACCATCTTTATAAAAAGAAAAATATCTATAATCTGTCTTTATATAAGAAAATTTAAGCTCATTCCAGTTTATATTAACTTTTTCAATTATCATTTAACCTCCTTTTATTTTATGATAAGATTAGGATATAGCTTAATTATTATGAAATTAATTATAGCTTTATAATTTCTTAATATAAATTAATTACACTTTCTAATTTTAGCATTTTATTATTAAAATTAAAAATTAGTACATATTTATTAATAAATCATTCTTTATAATATTATTAATAAAGAATTCTTTTATTACTTCTCCAAATAGGTTATAATTAATCGGTATTAATTCAATCAACATTATTTTCTTTCTAAATCTAGATGGTGTTTTTGATGTACAATAAATATAATCAATCATAAAATCATTCCCGACATCATTTATTTCAATTATCCAGTTTTCAATATCAAGAACAATTCTTATCTTCTGTCCTCTATTCTTCTTAAAAATATCCTTTTCGAAAGTAGATATTTTATTAAATTCAATAACATTTTGTGGTTGTGTTTCTGCAATAAGCTTATAAAAATATACTAATATGTTATTTATTATAACCTTAGCTTTAATTCCTATGTCTTCAGAAACAGAATATCCACTTTTTGATATTACTGCACCATTTGAATTATTAATCAAAGTAAAGTATAAAAATTCTTTTGAATAATCTGATGTTGGAATTAGTTCAAATCTAAAAAGATAATTTTTAATTTGAGAAAATGTTGTTAAAACATAACTAATATTACCGGATGAAGCAGAATTAACCTCCAGGGAAGTATCATTTATATCTATCCCTTTGAAAAAAGGATCATCTTCAAGATTTTGATCAATTAATGAAGAAGAAGCATTTTGAAAAGAAAAGTTAATAAAAACAAATATAAAAAAAAGTATAATTATTTTAATTTTATTCATTTTTCTAATAAACCTATGAAAATTTATTTTTTATTAATTTTTTCATTAAAACTATACAATAGATAGATAAAAAAACAATAAATTATTTGATAAAATTAAAAATTATTATAAATTATCAGAAAGAAAAAATAAGGATTTTTGTTGATACCTGATTATATAAAAAATAATAAATTATTTTTCTTAATAGATAAAAATAAACTTGATATTCTGGAATCTTTCAACTTCAAGGTAATTAAATATCCAAAAGATAAAATACTTATTGAAGAAAATTCTATCCCATCCGAACTTTATTTAATAATAAAGGGATCTGTTTCAATACAAAAAATGATTCCCAATGGTAATTATATAGAAATTGCTCAAAAGAATGAAAATGATTATGTTGGAGAAATGGGATTAATAGATGGATCCCTAAGATCTGCAAGAGTTGTATGCCAGAGTGATTCCGAATTTATGGTTATTTCTAAGGAGGATTTTTTTTCTATTCTTGATATTTTTCCCGAAATTGAATCAACTATTTCAAAAGAGATATTGAATAATTTAAGACAAATTCAACAAAAAACGATGAATGAATATGAAAGAAATCTTCAACTTTTAGAATTAAATAAAAAAATATCCAGACAGAATAAAGAATTACAGGAACTAAATTTACTTAAAAACAACTTGATTCAGATGGTTACTCATGATTTAAAATTACCTTTAACAATAATATCAGGTTATACCTCATTACTTTCTGAAAGATTAAATAAAAAACCAGAAACAGATATGATACACTCTATCGAAATATCTATTAAACAGATGTATGAGATGATAGAGATGCTTTTAGAAGCAACAAAACTTGAAAACAACGAATTAAAATTAAATATAAAAAAACAAAGTGTAATTCATCTACTTAAAGAAGTGATAGAACAATTTGAATTTCTGGCTAAATCTAAAGAACAAAGAATTAATTTAGAGTTAGGAAAAAAAGATTATATTGCTCAAATAGATTCAGACAAGTTCAAAAGAATAATAGGGAATCTATTATCCAATGCTATTAAATATTCACCTTATTATACAGATATTTTTATTAAGGTAGAAAATCAATCAATTAATAGCATTGATTATATAAAAATCTCTGTAATTGATAATGGTCCAGGTATATC
>JBKBTB010000048.1:0-10724 GCA_046291015.1 Exilispira sp.
AGTCGATACTATTATAATGAAAATTAGAAAATCTTTTAAAAAAAATTATTTGAAAAAATATATATGAAATTTTTAAAAATTTCAACTTCAGGTTTTTATTTATGATAAATTTGATTCGGTGCATAAATTTAATGTAGATTAAATTTAAGATAGACTAAATTTTAAATGGATTAAATTTAACATAGAGAATAAATTTAATACATAGTAAATATAATTTAAACATTCAAAACAGAAATGTATTTATTATCTGGGAATGTTTTTATAGCTAAGGAATATAATTCCTTTGCCTTATTTTTCAATGAATTTCTCAAACAAAATTTAATATATTCATAAAAAAATCTTGAATTATTTTTTTCCTTATCAAGAAGGGAATTAAAAATTTCTTCACTTTTTTCTAACAGACCCATCTGTTCATATGTCAATGCTTTACCAAGATATGCATAAAAATCATATTCTATATTTAGAGCTCTATCATAGTAAGTAATCGATTTTTCATAATCTTTCATCATTCTGTATGCATCACCTATTCTTGTTAGAAAAATTTTATTGTCTGGTTCTATTTGCGCTAATTGGAGCCATATTTCAAGAGCCTTTGAATGAAGATTCATTCCTCTATAGCAATCAGCGAGACCGAAGAGAGCAAAAACATTTTCTTTTTCTAAAGTAGTGGCAAGCTTATAAAATTTTTCTGCCTTTGGATATTCTTTTAAGTTGCGAAGAATATTTCCAATTGCAGTTATCAATCTAATATTCATAGGATCATTAAACCAGGCAAGTTTGAAATATGGTAAAGCTTCTGAAAAATAATTTTTATTATAATAGACAAACCCAATACCGATAAGTAGATATGAGTTTTCAGGATATAAAGCCAGACCCTGTTTATAATAATCTATAGATTTATTAAAATCTATGGTTTCATATAGCTCACCTAATATGGAATAAAGTACAGGATTTTCTCTATTTTTTAAAAGCTCATTCTCAGCAATCTTAATTGCATCGACTATTTTGTTATCTTTTATAAGTTTATCTAATTCTGAGGTTATTGAATAAAATTGATTGGTATCCATCATATTTCCTTAATTGAAATTAAAAAGAGTTATGTTACAATACTTTTGGGTATAAAAAGGATAATACATAAAAAATTTTAATCAATATTGACATCAAAATTTCCGAAATTATAATAAGTAATAAGATAATAATTTTAATTTTTAGTTAAATTTATGGAGGGAATAGATGAAAAGAATTATTTTTATCATTTTTATTTTAATTTTTATATTTACATTAACTACTTTCAGTCAGACAACCAAATATAGTTCTTCTGATGTTGTTGAAAATTTTATATTTAGATTAAAATTATGTCAGCTTTCAAGTTATGGTGCAAAAATTATATATTATTCTTATACTGGATATCCGAAGATTTGTTATGTACCCTTAAAATTCATTAATGAAATAGTTTTTATAAAAGTGGATCAAAATGTTCCATACCCCTTTATGCAGGTTATTATGGTTAATAAAAAAATAGTCAGAATAATTGTTTATCTTACAAATATAATGGTTAGCGAATATTCAACAGCTGATTTATCAGAACATGATATAGAGATGATTCAAAAAACAAGTGATATTACTATAGTATTTTAATTTTCCATTTAATTATTGCAAATTTCTTTGATATATTTATCTTTCTTTATCTATTTAACATAATCAGTTTTATCTTTTTTAATTTTCATTTTACGAAGGTTTTATGTTGTCAATCGAGAAAATATTAATTGAATTAAATGATAAGAAAAAGTAATCTATCTTAAGTTATGGTTTACATCTATTGTTTTTAGCTCCTGCGGGTTCTGGAAAAACAAGGGTTATTACATATAAAATTTTATACTTAATTGAAAAAAAGGGGATTACTCCTTCTAAAATTGTTGCACTTACTTTTACAAATAAGGCTGCTAATGAAATGAAATCAAGGATAATAAGTATAATTCCATCAAAAGGCAAATATATTAATGCATCTACTTTTCATTCTTATGCATTAAAGCTTCTAAGGAAATATTGTTCTATCCTTGATTATAAAGAAAATTTCTCAATTTATGATAATGATGATTCAATTGTAATTATAAATAGAATAAAAAAAGAATTAAATTTAGATCTGGATTCCAGGCTTGTTTTAAGTTCTATATCAAGACTTAAAAATTCAATAAATTCTTATGAGCAATATTTAAGTTTAATAGAGCAAAATGAATATTGTAGAGTTATTAAATTATATATTGAATATTTAAAAAGTCACAATGCCATGGATTTTGATGATATATTATTAAATCTTTATTTTTTATTGACTAGAAAAGATGTTAACTGTCAAAAAGCTTCGGATGAAATTAGAAATAATATAGAATATTTACTAATTGATGAATATCAGGATACAAATACTCTTCAGTATTTAATAATTAAAAGTTTATTAAATAAAAATAATTTTAACAATATAACTATAGTTGGAGATGATGATCAGGGTATCTACTCTTTTAGAGGTTCTACAATCGAAAATATTCTAAGATTTGAAAAGGATTTTGCACCATGTAAGGTCATCTGTCTTGAAAAAAATTATAGAAGCTCTCAAACTATTTTACATGCAGCCAGATTACTTATTAACAATAATAGAAATAGAAAAGTTAAAGAAATGATAGCAGAAAATAAAAGTAATGGGAAAATTGTACTTTTCGAGGCTTTAGATCCATCAAGCGAAGCTTTATTTGTTTATAATAAAATATATGAACTTTTGTATAAAAATGGTATAAGGTATAAAGATATAGCAATACTTTACAGGAATAATTATCTATCAAGACCATTTGAAGAATTATTCATTATTCGAAACCTGAAACATAAAGTATGGGGTGGTTATAATTTTTATTCAAGAGAAGAGATAAAAGATATCTCTGCCTATTTATTCGCAATTTTAAATCCATATGATGAAGTTTCCCTTTTAAGAATCATAAATGTTCCTAAAAGAGGAATAGGGGTTAAACTGGTTGAAAAATTAGTAGCCTCATCAAAAAAATTTCAGGTTCATATTTTTGACCTTCTAAAAATTATTTCAAATCATAAAGAATTTTCTCAAAGTCAGCTATTCAATATTTTTAGTAATAATGAGGTTGAGTCTTTAAAGGAATTTTACTATCTTTTAGATGAATATAGGTCAAAGATATTTGAAAACAATAGGAAGTTTTCAATTCTATTTAAAAAATTAGTTGAACAGATAAATTATTATGATTACTTAAAATCTTACTGTGATGAGAAAAGCTATGATTCAAAAATTGGATATTTAGAAAGTTTTTTATCTTCTTTATTTAATTTTAATAATTATGAAAATGAAAATGTTTCACCATTTGATATTGCAGATAGATTAAGGCTTTTGATGAATAATGATATTGATGAAAAAGAAGAAGATAAGGTAAATCTTTTAACAATGCATGCGGCTAAAGGGCTTGAATTTAAAGTTGTTTTTATAGTCGGTGCGGAAAAAGGTATAATTCCTTCAGACAAAATTACAAATAGAATGGAACTTGAAGAAGAAAGAAGACTATTTTATGTCGCAATGACAAGAGCAAAGGAATATCTTTTTATATCATATTGTAATGAAAGAACAAAATATGGAAAAAAATATAATTGCTTTCAATCAGAATTCATAGATGAAATTCCTGAAGAAGATATTATTTTTGATGAAAAAAAAATTGATGCGACAGTCACAGCAAGTGATATCGCATCAATTAAAAATATTTTACTAACTAAAAAGTTTAAATAAAAATTTTGATTTTTTTCTTAATAATTAAATTTTGGCAAATAAGCAGCTCTTGAGCAAGCATGATAATGTCCATTGCCATTATCAATGAGTTCTGGTTCTGGTTCATTTATGCATTGTTCTGTTGCAAATAAGCATCTTGTGTGGAACCTACAACCAGGTGGAATATTTGCTGCACTTGGAATCTCACCTTTTATCTGAATATTTTTCATCACTTTAACTTTTCCAGGAAGTGGTTCACAAACTGCATTAATCAAAACTCTTGTATATGGGTGAATAGGGTTGTCAACAATTTCATCTGCAGGTCCTATCTCAATAATTTTTCCAAGATACATTACGGCAATTCGGTCTGCAAAATATCTTGCGGTCGATAAATCATGAGTAATATAAATGTAAGTAAGACCAAACTCTTTTTTCAAACTATTCATCATGGAAAGAATTTCTGCCCTTGTAGATAGGTCAATCATCGAAACAGGTTCATCAGCAACTATTAGATTTGGGGATAATGTTATGCCTCTTGCAATAGAAACTCTCTGCCTTTGTCCACCTGAAAGCATATGCGGGAATCTTTCAAGAATTTCTGATGCTGGAGTAACTTTTACACTTTCAAGAAGCTTGATTGAGGTTTCCTCTCTATATTTTTTGGAATTTCCTATATTATGAATTACCAATGGTTCTTCTAAAACTTTTCTAATCTTGAATCTGGGATTCATTGAGGCATAAGGATCCTGGAAAATCATCTGAACATTTCTTCTATATTTTTTTAATTCATTACCTTTAATATGGGTAACATCAATGTCATTTACCAATATCTGCCCATCGGTTGGCTCTAAAAGTCTCATTATAAGTTTTCCAGTAGTTGTTTTACCACAACCAGATTCTCCAATAATTCCAAAAGTTTCACCTTTAAAAACTTCAAAACTAATGCCATCGACTGCTTTAACATAATTTTTTTCTTTTACAAATAAAGCAGAAAGCCCATGTTGCATTGGAAACCATTTTTTTAAGTTTATAACTTTTAATAAAATTTCTTTTGATTGTATTTCTGCCATAATTAATACCTCCAGCAGGAAATAAAGTGTCCACTTTCTAATTCTTTTATTTGGGGTTCTTCATTCTTACATTTATCCATGCGAACATGGCATCTTTCATAGAATCTACAACCTTTAGGTGGATCAATCAGGTCTGGTGGTACGCCAGGTATAAAAGAAAGTTCATCAACCTTTTTATGAAGTAATGGAGTTGCACTTAAAAGCTTTTCTGTATATGGATGAAGATTAATCTTCCCGTAGATTTGTTCATTTGTGCCAATTTCCATAATTTTCCCGGCATACATAACACAAATTCTATCTGAAATTTCGGCTTCTGTTGCTAAATCATGGGTTATAAAAATAGATGATATATTTAAGTTTTGTTTTAATTCTTTGATAAGATTGAGGATCTGTGCTTGAACGACAACATCTAGTCCTGTGGTTGGTTCATCAAGTATAACAATTTTAGGCTCTAAAAATAAAGCAGTTGCAATAACAACCCTTTGCTTCATTCCACCTGAAAGTTCATGAGGATATCTACTATATATATCTTCAGAAAGTCCAACAAGGTTAAGATATTTAATAATCTGTTGATAGATAATTTCTTTTTTAACAGAAGGTTTATGTTGAAGATATGTTTCTGTCATAAGTTCCCCAACAGTATATACAGGTGTAAGGCAGTTCATAGCGCCCTGAAATACCATTGATATTTTTTCCCATCGAATTTTCTTTCTTAGTTCATTTTCAGAAAATTTAGTAATATCCTGATCATCTATAATTATTTCACCGCCAGCTATTTTGCCGGGTGGTGTTGGCATACCTAAGAGTGCAAAACCAGTTGTGGTTTTTCCACATCCAGACTCTCCGACAAGACCTAAAGTTTCACCTTCATTTAAATCGAATGAAACATTATCAACAGCCTTTACAATGCCAGCGCTTGTATAATAATAAAGTTTTAAATTGTTAACTATAAGTGCTTTTTTCATAATTTTACCTTACAAATTTTATTATTATCTAGTTCTAAGCTTTGGATGAAGTATTTTATCCATTGCCCATCCAACAAATACAAAGCTACTTGCGAGTAAAGCCATAATTAATCCAGGAGGAATAATCCACCACCATAGATTATTTATAAATGCTCCACCTGTTTGGGCATCATGTAAAATACCTCCCCATGTAACTATACTTGGATCACCAAGACCTAGAAGACTTAAACCAGCTTCAGTTAAAATAGCACCAGGAACGGAAAAAGCCATATTTGCAAAGGTTAAAGGTAATATTAAAGGCATTATATGTCTAAAGATAAGTCTCCAGTGATTAGCACCAAGAGCTTTTGATGCTTCTACGAAAACTTCTTCTTTTAGTTGTAAAGATATAGCTCTTACAGTTCTAACTGAACCAGTCCAGCTGAAGATACATAGTAAAATAATTAAAACAGCAATATTTATTTTAAAAACAGCAGAAATTGCTATAAGGATTGGTAGCATGGGCATATTTATAAAAAATTCATAGATTCTATTCATCAAAGCATCTATAAATCCCCCAAAATATGCTGAAGTAACACCCCAGAAAAGACCTACAAATACTGAAATAACAGCCGTAAGAACACCGATAAGAAGAGCCCATTTGATACCGGCAACAACTCCAGAAAATAAATCTCTTTTAAAACTATCAGTTCCTAAAAGACCAGAAACCTTGCCAGTAATTACTATATATGGTTGTTCAAAAGATGCAGAAGAATCTAAAAATAAAACTCTGGCAATTATCTTGTATTCACCTTTTAGTGGTATTGGTTTTACCAGTATACCGGCTTCTCTTTTGCCAAATAGGACTCTAAGTGCAACTATGTCTTTGGGGTCTATATTTAATAAAGTTTCCTCTGTTTCAACACTTTTTCCAAAATCATAAGCGGCTTTTCGAGCTTCAGTATCAGCGGTAACTCTTATATCTTCATTAGAAAAATTTTGGGCTGTTCTATATATTTCAAATTGTTCACCATCTGGTCTTTCTATCAATATCTGTAAGCCTAAAAATCCATTTGCTTTCCCATGAAAAATAATATTTTGAGGAGCTTCTGAGTAGTTGAATTTATAATCGAAAATATAAGATTTTGCTGGTATATTTCCAATATCTTCTTCAACTATTTCACTATCAAATATGAATTTTGTAACAGGTTTTTTATTTTTAGAAAGAAGCTGGGTCCATGCTGGAGCAGCATTAGCTGGATTATCCTGCCAGTAAATAATGTTTCTCCACTGGGTATTAACTTCTTTATAAACTACTAAATATGGTTCTAATATCGTTAAGAGAATAAAAATAAAAATAATCGCTATTCCAACAAGTCCTGTTTTATTTTTTGTAAATTCCTTTATAAAATCAATAAATTCAGAAAAAAATTCTTTTAATTTCATACTTTTCCTCCAACTTTGATTCTAGGATCCAGAATACCATATATAAAATCCAGTATGACCAGTCCAAGCATAAATAAAAACACATTAAGTGATACATTCCCCATAACAACAGCAAGATCATTTTGTTGTAAAGCGATCCAGTAAAGATTACCCATTCCGGGCCAGCTAAATATACCTTCAAATATTATTGCACCACCGAGTGAACCAAATAATCCTAGTAATACATTTGTAACTATTGGAGGAGCAGCTGATCGAAGTGTATGTTTATAAAGTATTTTGTTTTCTGAAAGTCCTCTTGCTCTTGCCGACATAATGAAATCTTCATTCATTGTTCCAAGAACAAGCTGTCTTATAAAATATGCACTACCCCATATACCTGCAATAAATAAAGTGAAAAGAGGCAGAAACATATGGTATAATAAATCAAGAAAATTTAAAAAACCTTTTGGTGTCGGAACACTATGTAAACCTCCAGAAGGAAATGCTTTTAATGTATATGCAAAGAAAAATAAAAATACCATTCCAAGCCACCATAATGGTAAACCATTGCTTGCTAAAGCAATAAAACTAACAGATCTATCCAGTACGCCTCCTGGTTTTCTTGCCATCTTAAGACCCATAAATATACCAAAAAGAGTTACCAATACAAAGTCAGTTGTAAAAAGAATTGCTGTTCTTGGAAGAGCTTCCATTAAAATTTTCCATACTTCTCTATCACCTCTGGAAGAACGCATTATCATTGAATTACCATACTTAAAAGTAAATGCTTTATAGGCATTATAAAAAACTCTCATTAAAAATGGTCTATCAAGATAATACCTATGTATAAGCTCGGCTTTTCTTTTTTCTTTCCATTGTTCAAGTTGTTCAACATTAAATTTACCAGATTTAATAACTCTTTGAGATTCTGCTTTAATTAAATCGTCAATGTCTTGCCTTACAACTCTTTCAGCAGTATTGTTGAATATTGCCGCTATTGCAATAAGTATGATGGCATACATAACAATAGCATTGATGAGCCTTTTAATTACATATTTCCTATACATCTTTGTATCCTTTGATTTTTTAGCTCATTTTATTTAACTTTTCATAAAATAAAATAATTTCAAGATAAAATTTTAGCCTTTTTAAGATTTAAAAAAGGCTACCCTCATATAAAGGGTAGCCTTTTGAGAAACTTTTAAGATAAAAAGTTAAATGGGAAAAATATTATAATTAGAAGAAAACTAAGAAAGTGGTTTCAACAGCAGGAGCTTCTGTTGTTAATTGTGATTCTATAACAACAAGATATGCACCAGGTGATAAAGTAGAAGTATCATTTGCAGGTATGACTATCTGGAAAACACCATTTTTAATCAATTTTCCTGTATAAACTTTTTCACCACTTGGAAGAATTAATGTAGCTTTAATATTTCCCTTAGTAGCTGCTGAAGCTGTATCAGCCGGGTAATTGATAATAGAAACATTGACATTTATAACTGTATCTTTTGTCTTATCTGGAGCAGCTGGAGTTTCTACTTTGTCAATTCTTGTTCTTTGAGCGACTAAAAGATTTTTCCAGTAATATGGAGTATATGGATAGGTTGGGTCTCTGAAAGCTTTTAAAACCATCTGGTTATTTTTAGCATCATAACTTTGCATCCAGAAAGGACCATCTGATATGAAAGCATGCTTATATTGTTTAATCCATTTAATTGCAAGATCATAATCTGAAATAACCTGTTTTAAAGTTTTATAACCAGCAATAGATGGAGGAATATAATTAGCATTTTTCATTTCTTCAATTTTTGCTGCAATATCAGCTGCACAGGTTTGATCAAGAAGATCTGGTTCTGTTACTTCTTCTCCACTTGGTGTGAAGCTATATACTCTTTTAGAAGCAGCGCCACCTTCAGCAACAAGTTTTGCCAGAGCTTCATAAATTGGCCATGGTGTTAAAGGAGTCCATGCTGGAATTCCAGATGCAGCAACTCTGTTTTTGTCCATAGGCCAGTTGAAATCAAAGTAAGTTGTAATTGAACCATCTTTATTGATAACCCATCCTTTTACTGTTTCAAGACCAGGTTTTACAACACTTGAAAATGCATCATCATAGTATTTATCACCATCGCCATCTTTTGTAGCCCATTCCACAGAAAATGCAAAAGAGTATAAAATATCTGCAAGGCTTTCCATCTGACCATTATGATATTTTGAGAATTTAAATGTATAAGTTCCGGTTGAGAAAGCTTTTATGCCTTTACCAACTGGTTTCCATTTTTTTGTTGCAGAATCATATAAAATAGCATTTTCTGGAACATCGATTAATCCAACTACATTACCATCTTTATCTTTAGTAACTTTTGTCATGACTTTTTTAAGATCCCAATTGACTCTCCATTGAGTATCTTCAGCTGAATAAGGTGATTCGAAAGAGCCACCATCTCTCATAGGTTCCATTAAAACACGGCTATAAACATCAGAGAATCCTTCTGTTCCGATAGGATCCCATGCACTCATGAAAAGAGCACCGCGAGCAGAATATTCTGTAAATCTGAATATCTTTTTACCATCTTTTCCTGGTTTAACATCAGCAGTTTTTACTGACCATGCGTTAAGGCCATCACCAACACCATAAGCCATTCTGCTTAAGAATCTTTCTTTGTTGGCTGCATAATATTGTTCTTGAGTACAAACCCAGATTCTAACAGCATCTTTAATACCAAGTTCAAGTGCTCTTAAGTTCATATCCCAGTATTCTTTTTCATCGACAAATTGACCATTTATAGTTTTTTGAGTGATATCATCAATTTCTTTATTTTCATAATTCCAGTTATTTGGATCAGCACCGCCTGGCATATATCCGTACCATGGAGCATACATTTGAACTAATGAAATATCCCACCACCTTCTTGTAGCACCTGCACCCCAACCTTCAGTATACATATGCCACTGATAATCTGCTGGGTTACTATAATATGCAGTAGTAATACATTTTCTTCTATCAAGTTCGAGTCTTTCAACCTTGATTCCAGCTTTTTCTAACTGATCTGCTACATATCTTCCCTCAAGAAGTCTTCCTTTAGGATCATCGACTCTGATCAATAATTTAATAGTAACATCTTTACCATCAAACTGCCAGAATTTAGGTCCTTTTACAAGTCTTCCTTTATTTTCAGGTAATTCAGCAGCTTTTTCCATAGCAGCATTAATTGCTGCAATAGCTTTTTTCTCATCACCTTTAGCTGTCATACCAAGTTTTGATGCAATAAGGTTGTATTTATAAACTCCTGGTTGACCTGGTGTCATTGGTGTAAAACATGGTTCACCATCACCACCAAGGATTTCATCGACAATATATTTTCTGTCAATGAGCCAGTTTAAAGCATATCTAACTTCTGTAATAGCAAATGGATTGAAAAATTCTCCATCATTTGTCTTTACAGTATAAGGAGCTTTGTTAGGAATAGGGTTAATCATCAATGACCATGAACCAGATGGAATCTTATAAACATC
>JBKBTB010000284.1:0-2260 GCA_046291015.1 Exilispira sp.
TGACAATTCGTAGTAATCAAAAATTAAGGAATATTTTAAAAAATTATATTCAAAATCAAAAATTTTAGAACTCTTTTTAAGAGAAATATTTTTTTTGGAAAATGAATTTATAAAGTTTTTTATATAATCTGCATAATAATTGATAATATTGTTATAATTTAAAAAATCTATTTCTGTTGCTATTCCTCTTGGTTTTAAATATTTAAATTTATAGTAATCAATTAATTCTTTATCTTTATTAAACCTATTTTCTTCTTTAAGATAAATATTTAAAAGATTAAAAAAGAAATTTTCAATTTCTTCATTTTTAACATATTGATTGAATTCATCATTTTTATTATAATCTGAAAGGTAGAAACTAATATTAAAAACTTCACTTAAATAATATTTGATAGGTGATTGTAAAAATTTAATAAATTGTTTACTTATATTTATCTCTTTAATTTCTTTTTTAAGATTTCTCAGTTCCTCATAAATATTAATGCTTTTATCTTCATTTTTATCATCTTTTTCAACTTTATTTTCTCTATTTAATAACCTTTTATAAAAGTTTATCCAGCTTTCATTAAAAGTTTTTAATCCTTCCAATGGTTTTTCATAATTTTTAAAATAATACTTTTTACTAAAAGGCTGCATAGGCATAAATTGAGGTTCAAGATTTTTTTTGCTTAATATATGATTATTAATATCTTCCTGTAAAATTCTTATGAGAATTGATGGAGCAATATTTTTATTATCAACAGGATTTTTACCTATATAACTTAAAAGAAGATAATCTTTTGCAGATAAAATAGATTCTAAAAAAAGGTATTTATCGGATTCTCTAACATTTCTATCCCAGCTTTTTTCATCAATTGCAGTCAAATCAAATGAATATTTAACAATATCAGAAGGAAATTCTGAATCATTTAATCCAATTATAGCTATAACCTTTGAAGGGATATTTCTCAATGAAACCATATTTGAAAAAATTATTCTACCAACAGTCCAGCCCCTGTTATATTGATAGCTTTTAAGATAGCGTAATATAATTTTTTTAAAAATTTCAAAATCTAAAGTAAATTCTTTTTCAGATAATGGATTTAGAAAATCAATAATTTTGCTTCTGAAATATATAAGAGTTTTATGATAATCTTCAATATCTAAAATGAAATAATCAAAAAACTGTTCGAAAAATTCAATATATTCACTAATTTTATGCGAAGATTTGCTGAATTTATAAAATTTTAATAGAAGATTATATAGATAATGTATTTTGTTTACAATATTAATGAAATTACCTTCAATTTCGGTGTTAAGCGGTATTATTCTGCCATCATATTCAATAAAAGCATTACTATTATGATAGCTATTTGAACTTACATAACCAATAGTATTTGACAAAAAAATTGCCTCAATATAGAAATCAAAAACTTTAGCCTCAATTTCATTCTTTTTCTCAAGAATATTGCCGAAATAATTTATAACATCTTCATAATCCACTCCCCATAAATAATCATTAAAAAAACTTAAAAAAATTTCTATATCTTTTTCATCAAATTCAAACTTCTTCATTATAATTTCTGATGTCAATAAGTTAATAAGATCTTTTTTATTGAAGTTATTACATAAAAGTTCAAATAAAATTTCCATTAGCTCAAAAAATTTTTGATAATTTTTATCAAATATATCCGCTATATATACTGGTAAAGATGGTTCCTGAAGAGTAAAAACAGTTTCAATATAAGGATAGTATTTAGTCAAATCAGGAGCCATAATAATAAAGTCGTCATACTTATAATCTATATTCTTACTTAAAATATCTAAAATTTTATCCTTAATTACTTCCAATTCTCTAAGCTCGGTATAATTTGCAAATATCTGAATGCTTTCATCCAGATCATCTATATATAAATCTTGATAAGATTTTGTAGTTGAAAATTTAATAAATTCCTGATAACTTTTCAACAGACTTTTATTTGTTGAAAATAAATCGTAAATTTTATCAGATTTTATTGGTTTTAATGAATTATTGAAATTGTCTTCATTATAATACTCAAAATAATTATTTTCTGGAAAAAATGATATAAAATCTTTTATAAAGTTTTTTTGTTTAACAAAACAAAAATTTAATAGATAGGATTTGCTTTCGAAATTGAAAATATCATCTTTGTTTAATATAGAAGGGATTAAAAAATAAAAATTTATATCTATAAAATTTGAAATTTCTTTTATGAATTCTAAATAAAAATATGGAATATTATTAAAAGCAACAAAAAAG
>JBKBTB010000049.1:0-10605 GCA_046291015.1 Exilispira sp.
CCTTACAGGAAAATTTTATTTTATTTTCAGTTATATTAAATATTTTAATTAAATCAGGTTTTATCAAAGATTTTTCGGGTATAATTAGCCTAAAACTATTTGTATTTGGTTTATAATATACTTTTACTAAAAAATTGTCTATTTTATCTTTATTAAATCCATTTATATTACAGATAAAATGATAATCATGAAAAACAGGTGAAGATATTTCTATGCCATTAACTTTTAATTCAAGTGCAAAAATATTGTAAAATTTTTGAAGTTTATCTTCTTCTTTATGCATATATCTCACTTATATTTTATATATTTTTAATATCTTTTTATCTTTAATATTTTTTATCAGTAAGGCAACTAAATTTATCAAAACAAAGCTATATTGCAAATTTTTTGATTAAAAATATAATTGAAATAGATGTATTAACATACAAATAATTTAAAATATTATGTAAGGTTTAAAGGTTACTTTAAAAAGTAGATATTATTTAGAGTTATCTATTTTGATTTTATAAATGATTTTTATTAAATTGATTAATAAAATTATATTATCTATGATTGAAAAAATTAAATAATCAAATTTTTAAATATTATTCCACTAATATTTAAGATTATAAAATAGGATATCTTATGAAAAAAATTATATTTGCATCTCATGATGCTGGTGGAGGTCATAGAGCTCCGGCAGAAGCTATTCAAAAAGCATTAAATGAATTATATCCTGGAAAATATGATACAGTAGTTTATGATTTTATCGAAGCTGTTGGATGCAAAAATCTTGCTGAAAATTCAAAAAAAGCCTGGGATAAAATGTTAGCGATGCCATTGCTTAATAAGATAGGTATTGTATTTTTAGAAATATTTCCTTTTATTATTAAAGCCTATTATAATATTTATTTAAGACCTTTTTTCCCGCTTTTAGAAAAATTTCTCGAACAAAATAAAGTAGATTGTATCTTTTCCACTCATTTTTTTAATTCTTATGCTCTCACAAAGTTGAAGAGAAAAAATAAAATTAATTTTCCAGTATTTCAATTCATTGCTGAAATTTATGATGTATCAGTCTTATGGTATTTTGGCAATGATTTTCCCTATGTTGTTTGTTCTGAAAAGGCTAAAAAATTACTTTTAAAAAGAAAAGTAAAGGAAGATGTTATTCATGTTTTTCCATATCCAATTAAACCACATTTTACAGAAATAACTCGAAGCAAAAATGAAATTAAAAGATCTATTGGAATTAACAATTTACTTCCAACTCTTTTAATTTCATTTGGAGCTCAGGGAGTTGGAAATATTGAAAAATTTATAAATATTTTAATTAAAAATAAACTGAATATGAATATCGTCGTTGTTACTGGAAAAAATAAAAAGTTATATAAAAAGCTTATACGAGAATATAGAACATGTCGAAATGGTTTCCCAAATATTTATATTTTAGGTTTTGCTACAAATATGAATGAAATTATTTATGCTTCTGATTTTTGTTTTATAAAGCCAGGACCTGCCACTACCATGGAATGCCTTTCCCTTGGAAAACCTGTTATCTTCTATTTATCTGCCACATTTTCCGAACTTACAAATGTAAATTTTGTTGTTAAGAAGAAAGTTGGTTTTTATGCAATGGATAATGAATATCTTTTTTTAAGGTATGTTAAAAAGTTACTTGATGAAAATTTTTATGAATCTTTAACTAAAAAATTACAATACTTTTCAGTATCAGATGGTGCATATAAGATTGCAAAATTTCTGGATAATTATTTAAGCAATAATTAAAAATAAATAAAATTTAATATAAAAGAAATAAACAAAACAATATATTAACTACATATTAAAGAAGATATAAATATAAAGAGCAAATAAAATTATAATTGTTATTATATTACCATCATCTACCAAATATAATTGCATTTATCAAAATTAAAAAACTTGAAAAGACAATTGCTACCATACTCATTAATTTTATCAATATATTTATTGAAGGACCAGCAGTATCTTTAAGAGGATCGCCTACGGTATCTCCAACAATAGCTGCCTTATGTTGAATGGAATATTTTCCACCATGTTTTCCTTTTTCAATATATTTTTTTGCATTATCCCATGCACCACCAGAATTTGCCATCATTATGGCTAAAACAAAACCAGAAGCAGTGGCTCCGGCTAATAGTGATATTACAGCAATTGGTCCAAATACTATTCCAGTAATTAATGGAGCAATTATAGCAATAAGTGATGGCAGCACCATTTCTTTCTGTGCACTTTTAGTAGATATTAATACACATTTTGCGTATTCTGGTTTTGCTTGGTATTCCATAATTTTAGGAATTTCCTTAAATTGTCTTCTAACTTCAATGACCATTTTACCTGCGGCTTTACCAACAGCTTCCATTAAAAGTGCGCTGAAGAAAAATGGTAGCGAGGCACCTATTAATAAACCAGCTATGGTATTTGGATCAATAAGACCTGAAATTAATATTGATTCCTTCAGGCTTAAAAGATAATTTTGAAATTTCATATTAGCAGAATTTCTTAATACAATATCTATACCTTCAAACAATTTATTTCTGAACTCTGCTATAAGAGCTAAAGCAGTTAATGCAGCTGAGCCAATAGCAAAACCTTTTCCAGTTGCGGCAGTTGTATTGCCAAGAGCATCGAGATTATCTGTTCTCATTCTTACTCTTGGTGCAAGTTTTGCCATTTGAGCTATACCTCCAGCATTATCTGCAACTGGACCATATGCATCTGTTGCCAGTGTGATACCAAGTGTGGATAACATCCCGACTGCAGCAAGTCCTATACCATATAATCCAAGATCCAGCATTCTTAAACCACCGGCAGCCATATAGGCTATAACTATAGATAACGATATAGTAATTACAGGTATAAAAGTTGATTTCATACCAAGCCCAAGACCGGATATCATAATCGTAGCAGTACCTGTTTCAGATGATTCTGCTAACCTTCGTGTTGGTTTATAAGTATCTGAAGTATAAAACTCCGTAAAAAAACCAATAACAACACCCGATATAAGACCAACAAGCATAGAAAACCATAAATTAATATACGATTTCCCGAAATAAAAGTATATCAAAATACCTGAAAAAATTGCGATACATGCTGTTGCAAAATAAATACCTCTTCTAATTGCATATAGAAGTGTTCGAGTCGAGGCATTTTCTCTTGCTTTTACAAAAAAAGAGCCAATTATAGAAAATATTATTCCGCAAGAAGCTATGAATAATGGCAATTCTATTAATTTTATTGCCTCTAAATTAATTCCATTTTTTAATGCTGAAATTGAAGCTACAGATCCCAAAGCCATAGTCGCAACGATTGAACCGACATAACTCTCATATAGATCAGCCCCCATACCAGCGACATCTCCAACATTATCACCAACATTATCTGCAATTACAGCTGGATTTCTTGGATCATCTTCAGGTATTTCTGACTCTACCTTTCCAACCAGATCGGCTCCGACATCTGCTGCTTTCGTAAAAATACCACCACCAACCCTTGCAAATAAAGCCATTGTCGAGGCACCCATCCCGAATGTGATCATAATAGGCGGTATATCGGCATCAGATAAATGAAAACCAAATTTCAATATTGTAAACCAAATTGATAGATCAAGGAGTCCAAGTCCAACAACAGTCATACCCATAACTGATCCTGCTGAAAAAGCTATTTTTAATGCGGAATTTAAGCTTTTCTTTGCAGCTTCAGTTGTTTTAGTGTTGGACCTGGTTGCTATAGTCATTCCTAAAAATCCAGCTAAACCCGAGAAAAGACCACCTGTAATAAATGCAAATGGAACAAAAATCGATAAAAGCTTGAATATATATGCTAATATAGATAAAATTATAAAAATACCAATAAAAACCAATGCAACAATTGTGTATTGTCTTTTCAAATAAGCCTTTGCACCTTCCTGGATAGCTTTAGATATATCAATCATCATATTGCTACCATTTTCTTTCTTGCTTAAAAAGATGATAAGATAAAGAACATATGTCAAAGCTATTATAGAACCAATCCATGAAGAAAATATCATTTTACTCTCCTTATTAAATTATTTTTTTAATACGAATAGCTTAATTTTATTAACATTTAATAATAATTATTATATTTAATCAACTCAAATTAACATTTATATATAATTTATCAATAAAAATTATTGAATCTTTATACAATCAATATATACTTTTTCTGTAAAAATTTATTTATGGAGTGTTTATGGAAAATGAAAAAAGAAAACATAATGAAATTATTATTAATAAGACAATTGAAAATTTCAAGAAAAGAAAGTTCGAAGCCTTATTTTTTGAAAATAAAGAGATGGCTACTTCTTTTTTCTTTAATAATATTAAAAAAGAAAATACGATTGGTTATGGTGGATCAAGGACACTTTCACAACTTCAAATAATAGAAAGGCTTAGAAAGGAAGGTTATAATTTACTGGATAGAAACAATGAAGCTAATACTCCTGAGATAAGGGCGAAAATTGAAAGAGATAATTTTTTTGCAGATGTTTTTATTGCCTCGTGTAATGCTGTATCTATGGAAGGACAACTAGTTAATCTTGATCTGTATGCTAACAGGGTTTGCGCTACAGCTTTTGGTCCGAAAGATGTCTATCTTTTTATTGGTTATAATAAAATTACCAGCGATTTAAATTCTGCTATTTATAGAACCAAAAATATCGCTGCACCTATGAACGCAATTAGATTTAATAAAAACACACCATGCACAAAAACAGGTAAATGTGCAGATTGCTTTTCTGAAGAAAGGATTTGTGCTACAATGACCATAATAGATTGGTGCATCCCAGAAGGAAGAATAAAACTATTATTTATAAATGAAGAACTTGGATTTTAATAAAATATCTTTAATAAAATATCATAGTAATTAAAAAAAAATTTATCATATAAGTTTTTAACGAAATTTATAATTAAAGAAAAGTTTTAAATGTATAATATTATCAAAAAGTTTTAGCAATATGATTGATTATTAACATTAAATTTCAATTACCAAATTATTTTAGAACAAAAATCTTTATATCAAATTTTATATACTATTCGATAATGCTTTATATACTACTTCTATAATACTTTAAATACTTAATTCTATATTAATTAACACTTTACATACTAATTCTATATTAATTAATAGAAACTTATACCTATTAATTTTTTACCAGCCTCATCTTCTATTCTAACAACTGTACCTTCAAATTTTAAGTAAGAAGAGTCAGATGCAAGTGCGAAACTGACAATTGAACCAATCTCTATCTCAATATTTTTATTTTGATCATCAATATAACAAGAAGCACCACAGGCAGATATATCTTTTAAACTACCATTAAAAGAAAGATTTGATAAAGTCAAAATTATTTTATAAGGCAGATTTACTCTTTCATGTCTTCTTCTTTCTTTTTCTTTCACAAAACACCCCTTAATCTATCAACATAGAAGCGAGATCTATATAATATTTATTAACCATTCTTCTTCCATTTATTGCTTTTGAAATTGGATATGAATATACTTTTCCATTTTCACAACCAATAGTAACTTGATGAATATCTTTTTCTGATAATCTAATTGATTCATAAGCTAATCTATCTGCAAGAACAACATCATATACATCTGGTGTTCCACCTCTTTGTATGTATGATAATATAACAACTTTTGGTTTTTTATAGCCCTTTTGAGCAATTAAATCAGCAATTGTAAATGTAATTCCGGTTAATTCTGCTTCACTATATATTTGTTCATCATCAATATCCCTTTTGATACCATTACATTTCACTCCTTCTGCAATCAATATTATGTTATCCCCATAGCCTTTCTCCCTTCTAACCTTAAATTGATTCACAATTGAATCAATATCTATAATCCCCATTTCAGGTATATAAAAGCCTTCAACCTTAGTTGTCAGGGCTGCAAAAACAGTGAGCCAGCCAGAATTTCTTCCCATCGTTTCTATCAATATATCTCTTTCATGTGATTCATTTGTTGTCCTGATAGTTTCAACAGCATTTACAATATTTTTTACTGAAGAATAAAATCCTAAAGAAAAATCTGTTCCTGCAATATCATTATCGATAGTTTGAGGAATAGTTATTATAGGTATTCCATTATTTGATAGTTCATATGCAACCTTATGAGTATCATATGAACCTAAAACTATTATTTGATCTATTGCAAGTTGAGAAATCCATAGTTTTATCTTTGTTATGTTTTCTTCGTTTTTTAAAGGATTAAATTTGGAATTTTTCAATATTGAACCACCAGTAAAAGCTATATTTTTAACATCGGATTCTGCCAATAATGTATACTCTCCATGAATTAAACCTTCCCACCCTCTATAAACGCCATAAAGGCTATGCCCTCTTTTTGAAGATATATAGTAAAGACTCCTTATAAAAGCATTAATTCCAGGGGAATCACCACCTGCAGATAAAATAGCGATATTCATAATATATTTCCATCACTTTTTATTGATTCTTACTAAATATAATTATAATCATTACTATATCTTTTTCAAGAATTTATAATAATATTTTTAGAAATTAATCATTTTATATTTGATAATTTATAATCTATAGAATTAATTATCGCTTTTAATTTAATTTTTATAATTTTAAAATTTAAAAAAACCAATATTTAATATAAAATTATATTGTAAATCTATTTGACTTTATCATAATTTTATGAATAATCTAATTAAACAAACTATTATATTAAGGAGAAAAGATGAATTTTGATGAACTTTTTGATAAATTAATAAAAAGAGAACAGACAATAAAAAAAATAGCTGTTGCGGGAGCAGAAAATGATCATATTTTAGAAGCATGCATTAAAGCCAATAAAATGAAAATTGCCGATTTTATTCTTGTGGGTGATTCGAAACTCATAATTGAAACATTAAATCAAATTGGTGAAAATGAAAACCAATTTGAAATAATAGATGAAAAAATTGATTCGAAAAAATCTTCAAAATGCTGTGAACTTTTTAAGGATGGTAAAGTAGATTTATTGATGAAAGGATCTGTAAGTACTGGAACCCTTTTAAAAGAAGTATTAAAAGAAGATTATGGTATTCGTGGAACTGGTTTTTTGTCTCATATTGCATGTATTGAATTCAAAGATAAACTTCTGGGAATTACAGATGGAGGACTGAATATAAATCCAACTCTTGAAGAAAAAGTTAAAATAGTTCAGAATGCAATAGATTTTTATAAAAAGCTTGGAATAGAAAAACCAAAGGTAGCACTTACATGTGCATTGGAAATTCCCAATCCCAAAATGCAAGCAACAATTGATGCAGCTATTATTGCAAAAATGTCAGAAAGAGGCGATATAAAAGGTGGTATTGTCGATGGACCTTTTGGTTTTGATAATGCCATAGATGAAGAAGCAGCCAAAATTAAAAAGGTATATTCACCTGTTGCTGGAAATGCTGACATTATTGTTGCTCCAGATATAGAAGCAGCTAATATGACTGCAAAGGCGATAATATATACGGCAAGACCTAAAAATGGTGGTATTATTATTGGAAGTAAAATTCCAATAATCTTATTATCAAGAGCAGATGATGCTCAAACAAAATTTAATTCGATTTTACTTGCTTTATCCACATGCTAATATTTAAACTTACCTGATAATTCCCATCAATATATCATATAATTCATTTTGTTGGGACATATATTTAGCAGCAGCCTGATATGCTTTTTGAAATTTCAACATATTTGCGAGCTCTTCATCCATATTTACACCTGAATATGAAATTTTTATATTTCTAAAATTATTTAGTGTTAACTCGTGAAATGATAAATTTTGACTGACTTCACTTCCAGAAGAAGCTATCTTCATAACCATTGAGGAATAAAAATCAAATAAACTCTGTGAGTTTCTCACCAGAAATTTACTATCCATTAATTTGCTTATTTTCTGAGCAACTGAGCCGTCTCCTTCTTTTATCTCCTTTGAAATTTCTGATGTAGCAATATTTAAAGGATCATTTTTTATCTCATCACTTAAATCTATCCATGAAGCAATATTTTTTTCATAGGATAAAACATATACTTGATCGGTTAAAAATAGTGATTCAATTGCATTTAAATCATTTTCATTAAATGTTGAATTATATGATAAAATTCCGGTTATATTTGATAAAAATTGACCACTATCAAAAAGGCTTTTTATTGAGTAAATTCCATTTTCTGAAGCATTACCCTTAACTTCAATTTTACCATTTTGAATATAGAAATTGACACCGGTATTAGCCATATTAATTTTTTTTATAATGTCCAGAATTGTATCATTTGGTTGATATTGAATTTCTACCCCATTTATATTTAATGTGCCCGAAATCATTACTTTTTCGTATGGGTCAACATTTTTAGATCCAACAATTTTGTAAATTGCCACACTATCATTAAAGCCATCCTGATTTTTATCATATTCCCCATTTTTATATATTGTTAAAGGAAGTTCTTTGAAAAATAAAATTCCAGTATCTCCTTTTGAATTCATCCCTTGCTGATGTATGGAATTTACACTTTCTATTGTTGAAAGGGCTAATTGGTTCAATTTCTCCAAAAAATTCCCTAACAAATTATCTCTGCTTGTAATTAAACCGATTAAACTTCCAGATTCTGTAACTACCTTATCATTCTGAAAATATATATCATACATTCCTTCAATACCATTTTGTACCAAACTAAACTGATGATAAAGATCATTTTGAACCAAAATTTTTCCATTAAAATATAGATAAAAGGAATCTGTTTCTTTAAATGTTACTGGAATAAATTTTGAAATCTCATTTACAATTTTGTCTCTTTTATCTTTAAGGTCATTTGCCTTTTGGCCGGTAGCTTCTATTCTTTTGATCTGACTATTTAAGTCCGCAAGGTTTTTTAATAATCCATTCAAGTTATTTACCTGAATTTCAATTGAAGAATTTATCTCTTTTTGCATTTCTTTAGCCGCATTAAAAAGCTCATGAAATCTTGAAATCAATGTTTGAGCCTTTTGTTGAACAATTATCTTCTTTTCTACACTTGATGGATCAAGTGAAAGAGCATTAAAAGCATTAAAAAAATCTCTTAATGTCTTATCTAAAGATATTCCAGCTGGTTCCTGTAAAATTCCTTCAAGCTGTTTTATATAATTATCTAAAGTATTAAAGTAGCTTACAAATGATGTCTCATTATTTATCTTTCCATCCAGAAACATATCTTTTATTCTATCAATTAAAGCAACTATACTTCCCTGTCCAACCTGACCTGCAGTTGAAGACATAGTAGAAATACCAGGAAGCCAAAGTGGTGGTACTTCCTGAAGTATTATATTTTGTCTGTTATAATCAGGATTCTCAGCATTTGTAATGTTATTTTGTGTAATATATATTGATTGTTGATTATTCTGGATAGCTCTTTTGGCTAACTCTATACCCATAAAAGTTGAAAGCATCTATTTCTCCTTGACATTTTATTTTCTGTTTTTTGCCTTTAAATGAATTATCTGGTTTATTAAAGGCAAATTTTATTATTAAACACTATATCTAACTGTAGAAAAGGAAGACTCACATAAAGAACCCTTTTCATTATAAATATTTTCTTTTTTTAAACCTTCTATAACAATTTTAGATACTGCATATGTTGTATCAAGAATAACCTTATTCTTTTCATTAAGCTGGGATAAAATATTTAATATATTTATTAACTTATTCTTTATTTTTAGATAGTCTTTATATTTTTCATTTACATATTTTTTTACCAATTCTTCTATGTTTATATCATTGTTTATATCATTTTGATTTAATTCTGTTCTTATATTTTCTAAAATTGATTTTTTATCATCAATTATTGATCCTATTTCATTTAATATTATTCTGGAATTTTCATTTTTTGTATTAAATAATTCTATCTCCTGCTGATACAACAAACTACCTTTATCCATTTCATTAAATAAAAGTTCAAGATATAAATTATATTCCTTTTCCATTAAATTTATAATTTTGTAAACCTTTTCTTTCATAAAAATCTCTTTTTTTTTATTTTCGGAATATGGGCTAAAAGTTTATTTTTTGATTAAATTTCTTGATAATAAGCAAATTAATGCAACTATTACTCAGAATAAAAGTTTATTTTTTGAATGAATTTCTTTCTTGCCTTTTAAATTTATTATGTATCAATAAGAAAAATATTATTTTGTAAAATTGGAGGCAACATGAGACTTCACAAAAAGGTTGCAATTATTACTGGTGCAGCTTCTGGTATTGGTCGTGAAACTGCTATTTTATTTGCAAAAGAAGGAGCTATTGTTATTGGAACAGATATACAACAAGATTTACTCGATTCCCTTGAAAAAGAAGATTCAAATATACATGGTTATATATTGGATGTTACAGATAGAGCTGGTATCAGCAAATTTGTTGAAGAAATTAAATCAAAATTTGGTAAAATTGATATCTTAATTAACAATGCTGGTATAACTTCAGATGCTCTACTTATCAGAATGACTGAAGAAGCATGGGATAAAGTAATTAATATAAACTTAAAAGGTGTATTCAATATGACCCAGGCAGTTGTACAGGTAATGC
>JBKBTB010000285.1:0-2250 GCA_046291015.1 Exilispira sp.
AGTCTATCTCCAAAATCTCCTAAACCAGGTAAAATATATTTCTTTTCATTTAATTCTCTATCTAAAGAAGCAGTATAAATTTTGACTTCTGGATATTTTTCTCTTATCAGGTTTACTCCTTCAGGTGCTGCAACTATTGATATTGCAATTATCTTTTTGGGTTTTTGTATCTTTATTTCTTCTATCGCTTTTTTTAATGATCCACCTGTAGCAAGCATGGGATCAGCAATAAAAACAAGCTTTTCATTAAGTGCTGGTAGCTTGGAATAATAACCTTTTGCAATAGCAGTTGTCTCATCTCTTTGAAAGCCCATATATCCTACATCAACATTTGGAAATAATTCCAGTATCGCATCAATCATTCCAAGTCCAGCTCTAAGTATAGGGATAAGAACAATTTCATTATCGATAACAAATCCCTCTGTCTTTTCTAAAGGAGTTTCAAGCTCTTTTTTCTTGACATTAATTTCTTTTGCAGCTTCAAAACATAAAAGTAAAGTAAGTTTTTTAGTTAAAGTTCTGAATAAGGCTGGTTTTGTAGTTTTATCTCTTAAATGAAAAAGATAGTGTTGTACTAAAGGATTTGAAACAATAATAAGATTATCTTCTCTCATATTTTAACCTTTAAGACTATAATTGTAATATATTTTATTTATTGCAATAAACTTTCAATTAAGTTTATTATTAATTTTATTTTTTCATGATATGATTTGAAATTCTTAAAAGTAACAGTATCTATAATTAGTAAAATATTAGAAATTTTAGATTGATCTTTACTTTCAATTTGATCTATTAAAATATTAAAAATCAGATGAGCCTGTTTTAAAAAAACCAGCCCCTGCTGAATAAAATTATGAACATCATTATTTACTTTGGATATTATATTTATAAAATTATTCTTTTGAGATACAGATTTTGTAATTGTATCTGGCTTTTTTTGAAGAGTAGTATAAAGTTTTTTGAGATCTTCAAAATTTGATTCAATCTGATTAATTTTATCGATGAAAGTTGATCCTTCATGAAATATATTATTTATATTTTCTTTTAAGGTTTCATCCTGATAAATTGCCTTAAAAATTAAGGGATTCAAACTTGCTTTTATCTTGCCTTCCCAGTAATAGATTATAAAAGTTCTAAAAATCTCAAATGGCTTTACAAAGCTTAAAGGTGGTAAAAGATTACTTGAAAAATGTGTGGAAACAATTTCATTATAAATTTCACTTTTAATTAGTGGAATTTCGCCAAATAAATTCCTGGTAATTAGATTAATGTTTTTATTTTTTTCATTATTTTTACATATAGCAAGATAATTTTCAGTATTTTTAATCTTTTCATTTATCAATTTCTGAGAATAATTTTCATTTATAGGTATTAATTTTATCTTATAATCTATATCTTCTTTCAGAGCCTTCAAGATTATTTCAAATTTGATAAAATCAAATTTTTCATTAAGTATCTTAATTATTTTTAATAATTCTTTTTTAATTTTTGATTCATCATAATTAAATGACGGGTCTTTCTCGGAATATTTTTTCAGATAAGTCATCAAAGGTATTAAAATTTTTTCATCAAAATTTACATTGGCAATAAGAAAACTAAAATCTTCAAATGCGGATATAAATCTTTGTGATATTTTTATATCATTAAAATTTAAGCTTTTCTTTAATGTACTCGAATTAAAAGCTGGATTAAATATAAGGAAAAGTTCGTTATAATTATGGTTTGAAAGTTCATAAAGTTGTTTTATCTTTAATATGGAATTATCGATTTCGCTTATAATATTAGGTTTTAAGTAAGATAAAATATATTGAATCATCTTATTATAATATTTTTCTGCTTTTTCAAAACCATATTTTTGAATTACTTCATCAACCCTTTCTTTTTCAAGCATTATGATATATGCTGAAACTTCTTTTGGTACATAAATATTTATTAATAAAATTATAAATGTTTCTAAAATTTTTTTATTTAAAAAAAGATGAGAAAGAGGTTTTTCAAAATATTGGCATGAAAGATAAAATGAGTAAAGATCATGAGCAAAACTACCATAGAAAATTAATTTATTTGGATTAAAATATTTTGGGACAAAATTCTTTATATCTTTTTTTATCTTTTTTAGTTTAGCATAAGGAGTGTTATTATTCGAATTGAAAATATTAAATAAAAAATCAAATATAGACATTTTATTATACTCTACTTAAATCAAAATTAATATGAATTTATGAAAATGCAACATCAAAAACAAAAGAT
>JBKBTB010000286.1:0-2246 GCA_046291015.1 Exilispira sp.
CTCAAAGAGGAATTGGAATCCTTATAATGATTTTTGGAGTGATTATTATTATTTTTAGTGCAATAACAACCATAAGTGCCGGTGAAGTTGGAATAATGGTTGTTTTTGGTAAGACTTTAGATAGACAACTTCAATCTGGACTCAACTTAAAAAACATTTTTGCTGAAGTAGTAAAGTTCCCAATTAGACTTCAGGAATTTACAATGTCGATTGCAACCGAAGAAGGTGAAAGATATGGTGATGATAGTATATCAGCTTTAACAAAAGATCAGCTTATGGTAAAAATAGATTGTACAATCTGGTGGATGCCTGATAGCAATAAAATACCACAAATATACAAAGAGATAGCTAAAAGTATTTATAACTTAAAAGATTCTGTCGTAAGACCAGCTATAAGAACTGCTTTAAGAGATATAACTGCGAAATATACCTTTGTAGAACTTATTGAAAAACGAGATCAATATTCAAATGATATTCACAGGCTTATGGAATCACTTGTGGGGAATAAATATGTTTATATCGATAAAGTTCTTGTAAGAAACATTTTACCACCCGAAACTATACTAAAAAGCATCGAACAAAAATTGGCTACCCAGCAGGCATTAGAGCAAAAGATATTTGAACTTGAAAAAGCAAAAAAGGATGCAGAAATTCAAAAGGTACAGGCTCAAGGTATTGCTGAAGCTCAAAACATTATTCAGCAAAAATTAACACCTTTATATGTTCAATATAAAGCAATTGAGATGTATGAAAAATTAGCCAACTCTCCAAATACAACTTTTATAATAGTTCCTACTTCATCATCTGGAGCCGGTATTCCTCTGATAATAAATGCTCCAAAATAAAATTTAATTTAATTTTCTCAATATTTTACTAACTGGCGAATGCTTTATAATTATTGCCTTTTCAGGGCAGATTTCCTGACAGCAAAAGCATCTTATGCATGTATCATAGTTATATTTTAGTTTTAATTTGTTTTTATGATTATAATCAATATTTGCTCTTTCTATATTTTGTTCAGATTGTGAATTATTTGCATCTTTATATGAATCCTTTATCCTGTGTTTATTTAATATTGAAATAGATTTTGGATTTGTAGGACATATATTGTAACATTGCATACATAAAATACATTTTTTTCTATCGAAAGAAGGTCTTGAACTTATAAGGTAATTGTAAAAAAATCCCTTTCTATATTTTTCCGGTATAACTGTTTTTTTATATGTTGAAATTCTCTTAAAATCTTTTCTAAAAACAAGTGAATCTCCAGAAATTTCATGATCTTTGATATTTAATGATACACCATGTTTTTCACTATAATATTTTAAAAATGGTATTTGAGCGGGATCATAACCAACTAAAGTTGATGCAAGAAGATCTACAATAAAAGGATTTTCACCTATAATTATATAACCAAGTTTTATCGGGTTTCCTCCTCTTGGACCATGACCTTCATGAGCTATTATGCCATCCATTATGCATATACCTGTTTTAAGTGAATCAGCTAAATCAACAAGCATTTTAGAAAACAAAACAGAATCAGGAAATCTTGTATGATAATAAGCCTTGGTCTTTCCCGGGATACAACCAAAAAGATTTTTAATTCCACCTGTAAATAATGTCAAAGAGTGATTTTTTAGTTTGGGTAAAGAGATAATTTTATCGTATTCAAGAATCTCTTTAGAAATATCAAAATTTTTTATAATGTTTTTGCTTTGCGTTCTATTTGAATTATTTTTTGAGTCAAATCCATTTATAGAAAGATTATTTAGGTTAATGTTGCTTGCTTTATCAATATTTAAGGTCGTCTTATGAATAAATTCAATAAAAGGGATATTGTATTTTTCACATATCTGATAGATACCAGCTTCTCTTGCAACCTTTTTCGCAGAAGATATCGCAGGCGAATCTCCACAGGCTAAGGTAAGATTTATATTATTTTCTTTTATCTGACTTAAAAAGAATTTTATCACCCCTTCCAAAAATATCGGATGAGTAATAACCCCGGTTTCTGGATTATCAGAAGCTAAAAGATTTGGTTTAAGCAAAATTTTTTCATTATCTTTAAAAAATTTGCTAAATCCACCAATTTTTTGAATGCCAGTTATAAGTTTACTTTTAATCATATCTGAATCATAATTTTCAATATAAAAAAATGATGAACTTAAATTTGTCTTCATTTAATCAATCCTTTTAAGTTTTATTTCTTTATATATTTTATTTAATATATTTTATTTAAATTAATA
>JBKBTB010000287.1:0-2242 GCA_046291015.1 Exilispira sp.
CCTCCTTGTATTTTTGATTTTATACATGAAAAAAATATCCAAAAAAAACCCTGAAATAAATGATAAAGAGACAAAAAAAGATATAAGTTCAGATGAAAAATTAGAAGGAAAAACCAAAACCAGTGTTCTATTTTTTATTATAATGATGGTAATGATGATGACCTTTATTATTCTTACCCTTTTCATTAAAGAGATTTCAGGTTTTTCTCTTGTATTTATTTCCCTTGTTTTTATTGTGATTGCAACCGGGCTTAGTGTTATAAATAAAATACCTTTTAAAAAGGTTATTAAGACAGCAATAAATGGTTTTTCAGGAATAGCTCCAGCAATTATACTCATTTTGCTTGCAATGGGAGTAAATTTACTTATAAGAAAAGGAAATATTATAGATACAATTTTATATTATGCATCCAATCAAATGAAAAAAGCTGGTTCTTATGGCACAGCTCTTGGAATTTATATAATAACTCTATTTCTAAATTTTTTCATAGGTTCTGCAAGTGCAAAGGCATTTTTACTTATGCCAATTCTTACTCCACTTGCAGATATTACAGGTATTTCAAGGCAGATCGCAGTTTTAGCATTTCAATTTGGCGATGGATTTTCAAATGTAATATATCCTACCAATGCAGTATTATTAATAGGTCTTGCAATTAGTGGTATACCATATCCTAAATGGTTCAAATTTACAATATTTTTACAGATTCTTGTACTTATCGTAACTGCTTTATTCATTCTCCTTGCAGTGGCAATAGGATATAAATAGTTGCAATTGGTTATAATTAGATAACAAAAATAATAACAACAATAACAATAATAATAGTTTAAATAGTTGCAATAAGCTATAAATAGTTGTTTAGCTTTAAGTTATAGTTGAAAATAGAGTATAAATAAAATAAAAAGGATGTACAAAAATATGATAGAAATATTTAAAGATTTTACAAAGATTGAAAATCAAGTCTATAGAATAAGGGATGAACTCAAAAATTTTTATAAAGAAGTTATTCTAAACGAAATAGGTGGGTGTTTTGTTTTAAGCTTAAAAAATGATAATACTGACAAACACCTGATATTACAAAGTGGACTTCATGGTATTGAAGGTTATGCTGGTTTTGCCATGATAAATCATTTTATCGAAAAATATGTCATAGAAAGTTATGATTCTAAAGACTTTATTAAAAATTACGATATTTCACTTATCATCAATACGAACCCTTATGGTGTTAAAAATAAAAGGAGGGTGAATGAGAATAATGTAGATTTGAATAGGAATTTTATGCCCGATGAAAAAGATTTTAAAAATCAAAATGATCAATATTATTTGATAGATGAAGTTATAAATCCGAAAAAAAGAATTGTTAATTTTCATATTTCCTATGTAGAAGCTATTTTTGGTGTATTGAAACTTGTCTTAAAAATTGGTGCTTCTAAGTTTAAAACAATCTTACTTGCCGGGCAAAGGTATAATTCAAATGGTGTTTATTATATGGGAGAAGAATATCAAATTCAAACAAGAAATTTGATAAAAATTTATGAACAACTATTTGAAATTAAAGGTTTTGAAAATACTATTTTTATAGATTTGCATACTGGCTATGGACCAGCTTTTAATATGAGCATTGTCAATTCTTATTTTATGAAAGAAAATGATTTTACTCAAAAACTTAAAAATCTATATGGCAATATTGTCCAATCAAACACAGATAGTTTTTATACTATGAATGGTGATTTAATAGATTTTATTTATAAAAAGTATCCTTTTATAAAGTATGCAACTGCTTTTGAATTCGGAACTTTTGGAGATAATTTAATTGCAGGCATGAAGTCTGTCATTGCTATAATTCTGGAAAACCAGTATTTTTATAATAACTTAAATGGCTCTAAAAATAACTTTAATTTTAACGATAAAACCGGACAAAAGGTTTTAAGATTTTATGAGATAGCATATTTGCCGGAAAAGAAAAAGTGGTGGGAAAAAGCTGTCATTGATTTTGACAAAGCAATTAAGGGAATATTAAGTCTTTAACTAAACTTAATTTGTAATTAATTAACTTTTGGTTGTAATTTTAATGATTTAATAAGGGCATATTAAATTTAAGGGCAAGTAAAATAGTTTTACTCTGGGAAATAGGGATAATACTTACTCTGGTTTTTCAGGAATAATAAAGATGCCAATAATATAGGTTATAATAGCTGGAATTAATGCAGTTATGACAGATAAAAAAACTACTAAAAGTCTTAT
>JBKBTB010000050.1:0-10438 GCA_046291015.1 Exilispira sp.
AAAACCTCCTATAATATTTATTAAGAAAATTAACAATAACAAAACTCATAATAACTACATTTTTTACAGTAAGGTTTGTTGATAACAGGTGGAAGAGAAGGGGAAGAAATTATTCCATGTATTGATACAAATATTTGGCTAATTTTTTCAATATCATTCTCATCAAGAATAATCCTTTCTCTTCTTTTTAATTTAGGATAATCTATTAAACCTTCTACTTCAAGACCCATGTTTTTAAAATAATAAAGATAATATTTTAATTGCCATATATGAGATTCTTCTAATGATCTTGACTTTTTTACTTCATGGATAATCCCTCTTTTTGCATCGAGTATATCTACTTTTATACCCTCTAAAGTTATCTCTTTTCTTTTTCTTGAGTAAGAATTTTCATGAATAAGTTTTCCAATTTCAACTAATTCACTCGTATGTTCCATAGAGATATTTTTGCTAAATAGCCAAAGTTTACGTTGACAAACAAAATAGTAGGCTATTTGTGTGCCGGTGATGATAGGGTTATCTGTCATATGATGTTGTCAGTGTTTTCTCCTTGAGTATTTTTTATTAGACCTTTTTCTTGTGAATATTCACAACATTTTAATATCATAATTTTATGTTTTTCACAAAATTTAGAATCAATAACACTAAGGCTATTGTTATTACCGTAGAACTGAATTGGTATTGCATAATCTAATAATTCCGATTGTTTTTTTATTCTTTCTAATCTATTATTCTCACGATTATCTATAAAATTAAGAAGCTCGCTTATATTTTGTATATTTTCATTATATACATTTTCAGGAATAACGATATAATTATTAGTAATTTGTCTAAAATCTTCCTGTGCCTCAATTCTTGTGAGACTTCTATATCCAATTTCAAGTAAGTCTTTTTGTCTTTTATATTCATTGTAATAACCAGTTTTTTCTATATCCTTAAATATTTTGAATATCATATCCTGTTTGTCTTTTTCGGAAATCAGCTTATTATTATATGCTTTAATGACTTCCCATGTTTTATTAAAAATATATTTATCATAAATATTATACGGTTCAGAATTGAATATATAAATATTTGGAGCATTACCATTATATTCCCTTTTTCTATAGCACCTTCCAAATCTCTGGAGTAAGCTTTCAATAGAAGAATTTTCTGTTAATAAAAGATCAAAATCTATGTCAAGTGAAGCTTCAACTATTTGAGTAGATATCCATACACAGGGTGCTTTTGTGCTCATAATCTGAGCCTCTTTTTCTTTTCTATCTTTTCCAATAAAATGAGAGTGAATAAGATTTGGAGAATACCGATTTTGACAAAATAATTCATAAATTTCTTGTGCTTTCCTTATAGTATTGCAGATGATTAGAATTTTTTTATCTCTATTATTATTTGATAACTCCAAAATTTTTTGAGAAGTTATATCTTCATCTATTGCAATAATTTTATGCCTTTTTATATCTAACAATTGTGGCTCTAAAATTGTTAAATCATTCAATTGTTGAAATTCCTCAATAATAAAAGGAGGTAAAGTTGCTGTCATAAGCATAAACCTACCGCCAAGTTTATGAATTTCTTTTAAAAAAACAACTATTGCAGCAATTGCCGAAGGTGAGAAATTTTGAATCTCATCTAAAACAATTTTACTATAACTACAAGTTAGATATGTAAATTCAAATCCAGGATACTTAAATACACTTATTATTAATTGGTCAGCTGTTGCTACTGTTAAAGGATAAGAAAGTTTCCTTGACTTTTCAATTTTTGTTTCATATTCATTTTCATCGGTTTCCTCTTGAGCAAAAAAATACGAAGTTTCTCCATGTAGTAAGGCAACATTTTCACCAAATATATTAAAAAATCTTTTATACATTTCATTCACAGCAATTCTAATACCCAAAAGATAAAAGGCTTTTTGTCCATTTATCCAATTCATAGCGGCTTCGGTCTTACCCATCCCAGTTGAGGCAATAAGAATTATACTTTTATTACTATTCTCACTAGCCTTTATCTGGAAGTCTTTTAATTCAAAGCCTTTGCTTCGCAAAAATCGATTAAAATTTTTTTGATAATCTCCACAATATGATGTTTCAGGATTAATTCCAGCAGATGCTGCATAATCACATTTCATCAATGCACCAAGCCATCTTATTCGATAGTGGAAAAATCTATTCCATAAATCTCTATTTTCTGAAGTATTATAGATATTCAACAAATTCTGAACATTATAATAGTATTCAGCATTTTGAAAAAAATTTGATTTTATCCAGTTTATTGTTTTTCTTATATTCTCATCAACTGGTATTTGATTATTTCGACAATGATGTGAAAGAATTAAAAAAATAAAAAAATTAAAAAACACCTCGGTATCTAATCCACATTCCTGCAACAAACTTTTAATATAGTTTTCCTCTTTTTCAGTAATAAATGCAGGAGAAATCCATTCATGGGGAATATCATAAAAATCGCCATTAAATCTTTCGTTAATATTAAGTAATTCTCTCATTTTATTCTGAAAGGTTGGATTCTTTTTACCCTGATCATGATAATAAATAAGTTTTTCTATTAAAAATATTTCTGACTCATTATAATTGAGAAATTTTTTTAATTTTTCAAAAGCCTCACAAACTTTTTTTGTATGTTCTTCTAAATTTTCACCATTAGATTTTGCATAAAATATCACTTTGGGCTCTCCAGAAAGCATATCAAATCCCCATTTTCATTATCAATAAAGACTGACTCTCTTCTAAGTGCGACTCCTTTATCAACATAAAAAGCATCAACAAAATGAAATACTCTATTGTCATTAAAAGAATTAACATTATCATACCAGAATGGCAATTTATAGAGTGTTCCTGCCGGAACAACTAAGGCATTTGGTAAAACATACATTGAAAACTTTGTTTGAGGCGATCCTCTGCCTTGAAAATTAGTTAACTCTACAATCTTTATATCTTCAATAAGAGCAATATCTTCATTTCTTCCTAAAACTAATGTTTTCTGTTGAATTTTTTCAAAAAGTTTCCGAATATTGTTATCATTATCTTCATAAAACATAATATGCAAAAGTAATCTCATGTTAACATGTAAGTCCACGTAAGATATACCATGAGTTACTGTTTTTGTACTTGATCCTACTGTAACAATATAAGGATTTTGAGGTCTACTTCTAGGGTCTCTATCAAATTTATATACCTTTTGCACATTTGTTATAATTGTCTCACTTTCACCTTGAATCGATATTTTTAATTTTTTATATTCCGTTGCTTCCAAAATATCATGAACCATTCCTCTCACCATTGATGGTGTAGGAAGAGGATATGTTTGTACATATCCAAAACTTCCTTCTCGACGATAGTTACATAAATTTTGATAAAGTCTTATTCTTAAAGCTTGCATAAACCTTTCCTATGGAAATACTATATTTAATTCTTGTTTAATTTTATCAAAGAATCCACTTATCGAGAGCTTTTTTCCATTATCTAGATTAATTTCATTTATATTAGCAAAGGTACCATTTAAATATCCCGCATACGTACAATCTTTGATTTTTGTATTATTAAAATTTCTTTCTAATATTTCGTTTATTGGCTCAGGCTTTATCTTAATAGAATCTCTTCCAAATATAAGTTCAACTTTATTGTAAAAAAATGGATTGCCACTATTATATATACCGCCAATAACAAAAACTGGAGAAAGATCCTCTCTTCTACCTTTTATATCTCGATAAAGAATTTGTATTGCATCAAGAAGCATGTTTAGTCTATTTTTCTTTACATTGTTAGAAAGATGAATATTATCATTGTTATCTTCACCCACTTTATCTAGATCAATAGTCATAGTATATGTATAAAATGATTTATGTATTTCTGTCTGAAAAATCATATTATCTAAGCCTTCTTCTCTATTTGATAATCCCATGTTATTTCCATAATCAATGTCATTATTCCATGTTTCTAAGCTTATAGCATCACTTAATCTAACTACTGCTTTTCTAATTTTTCCTCTTGAACCTTCTCCTGCAGTTTTCATATAACCAAACAAATCAATTTCTGGATAATCGTCAATTTTTGCATCTTTTTCAAATTGAACAACTTTACCATCAAAACCTACTGGAGTAAGAGGCATATTAAATTCTTCATGCATAATTCTTACGATGTCATATCTTAATGCCTGTCTTGAAATATATGAATAGCTTTTCCCTTTGTAAGAAACTCTTTTTAAACTTGTAATATTTGCTGTACTTTCACCATAATTTAGATTTGCTCCTTTAAAAACAACAGATACACTCAAAAAATTAGCCATTTTGTACCTCCTCATTATTTTGTTGGTTTATATTGGATAAAAGCCCATTAACAAAGGCATACCCAAAACTTATAAAATTATCCATATCTGTTAGCTCATTATTACTACCGAGTTTTATTTTTTCACCATATGACATACATAATCTCAAATATTTGTCTGTAAAAGCATTTCTATCACCAATTTTCAAATCATTCAATAGCTGGTAAGCTATCCCCTTTATTTTGTTTTCCTGTGCAATTTTTTGACCAAGTGCACAACCATTAGAAAAAGCCTTATTTACAATTTGATCTAAAGCCATTCGATCTCCTCCTTTTATTTTATTTATATAAGATAAAATATATCTCGTTATTCTGGAAATTGAATACCGAGCAATAATATTAGATCTTTGATCAAAAGACCTGATAATATACTCAAAATATCTTGATAAGTCAGAAAAATTAAGCGATTGCTCCAGTGTCTTTTTTAATAACTCTTCTGTGATATCTGAATAGAAATTTCTTTCTTTATAATAACCTTTTGGTATATTATTAAATTCTGTTCTTATAAATTCAGCTAATTCTTTTGAAATATTATAATTATAAACATTGTAGCTTTTCGTTGATTGTCCTCCAAATTGATTTTCTGCTACTTCCAAAAAATTAATATTTTCTATCATGGCCTCAGCTTGTTGATTAATAAGTTCAATGGCTACTTCTTGAAGTATAGTATAAAAAGGCTTGTTTTGTGTTTCTCTATTAGTCATTCTTTCTTTAAAAATCCAGAATGAATTGTAAAGAGTAGAAATATCTGAATTTCTATTTAAAAAATAAAAAAATGTCTTATATTCATTTTCTATTTTTCGATTTATAAAAACCATCCCATGTAAAGCAGCTGAATATATCAAAGCACATAAAGCACATGTTTTTGCTTTCGATGCATTAAATCCCCATATCCAGTTAGAATTATCCGAATTAAAACCAATTATTTGAGTAATAGCATTGCTGAAATCATATTCTTTTTTAAACTCAGCACAGATAAAACATTTTTGATTATTATTATTATTTTGATTATTAGATATTAAAGTATTCAATTTTGTTATATATTCTTGAATTTTTTTATAATTGCAAACTCTTTTACTTACTTCATTTTCCAGAAAATAGTCAACAAAATTTGTTCTTGTATTATTATTATCAAAGGTTTTATCCTTTATTTTGATATAACATTCTGATACATTGTTGAATTCATTTGATATAAAGTCTTTAATACTATTAATCCGAGCCAAAATATTATCGCAACTATTATTTTCTTGGAAAATATTTTCAAAAGATTTATCATTATTTATTGTTTTTATAAAGTTGTTTACAATTTTTCCTGAAAGAGCTGTATCCTGAAGTATTCTATTCGGAACTCTTTGATTATCATTAATCTCTTTTACCTTATTGATTAAATTATCTATCCTTTCTTTATACCTTTCTAAATCAAAAAACATTTCAAAAGCCATCTTTTTATAGTTTTCATAGTAGTTTTCTAACAAGGACAAATCAAACTCTAAATAATTTTTATTTATTACAATGTTTTCACCCAAATTTTGAATTATGTTATTTATATTCCTCTCTCCTCCACTTAATACTTTCAAAAAACCTACTATTCCAGCATTGTAATACCAGTCTCTTAAATAAACCTTTATCATTCCACCACCCCCGCATTATACAGCCAGTTTGATGGGTAGAAGGTTATTGCAGTATTGCCTTTCCTATCACTCATTCCACCACCTCCATAAAATCATTTTCTACTTTTTCTAACCATTTTTTGGTAATATCTTTCATAATTCAATTGCTTTCTCTATAATGTCCTTTATAAAAAAGTCATTCTCTTTAAGATGTTTTTCTATAAATTTTTTATCCCTTACTATAATACCCATTGGTTTATCTATTTTAAAATTCTTTCTTATAAAACTTTTAAGTCTTGCGCCTTCTTCCGGAAATCTTTTATCAGTCTCCATTATGATAAAAAGATCTATATCACTATCTTTTGCTGGCTTTGCATTAGCATAAGAACCAAAGAGAATCATTTTTTTTGATTTGAAATTTTGTTTTATAGAAAAAGCTATATCTTTAAGTATGTCAAAAAGAGTATCACTCATTCCACAACCTCCAACATACCAAAGCCTTCGCTACGGCGGGCACCGATGCCAATGTCGTAAATAAGCTTAAGAATTTCTGGTTCTGCCTTTATAGTGAGAAGCCCCTTTATACCTGGAAAGGTCATCTGAAAAGGATGATCCTTATTGCCTGATCCATGAATAATAGGTACTATCGTACTCTTATCATCTAATGTTATCTTTATATCTTGTAGATTATAACCCATCTTGTTTAACATGGAAGACAAAGAAAACTCCATTGCTTCCAGAAATTCTCCTTCCCTTTTTCCTATCCAGGATTTCCAGTGAGTAGGTTCTTTCATTTGATCTTTTGTCTGAAGCGAAAATCCCTTTGGATAGAGATAATTCTTTCCATCTTCTATATCCCTGACCAAAAAAGGTGAAAGAGTCTTAAAAGTTGCCACATCTATATCAAATCTTCTCTCTGGCATTAAAAAGAAATTTTTAATCTCAATTTTCTTATCAGATTCATTATCAGATTTATTATCGAATAATTGAAAATCTTTACTTTTGTTTATATTCATAAAACCATTATACACTCTCATCAAAAATTCATAATCATTTGTAGAAAAATAAAATGTGAAGAAATCTTCATTGAGTCTGCCATCCTTCAGCGGGAAATAGGCTGAAAAGGTAAAAGGCTTTGTATTATTACCTGAATAGAACCTGTCATAAAACTCTTCACCATCACTTCCACTTCTTTTTATGGCTTCTTTGATAAGAGATAAAAGATGGCTTCTATAATCTTTCGAGATATTTGTTTCTCTTTTTAAAAATATTTTACAACTAAATCTCATATAAACCCCCTTAAGTTTACCATATTTTTTTCCATTAGTCTAATATTTAATTTTTTATTAAAGGTACTGGATTTTCTTATTTACATCAAAGTTTAAATAATCTTTTATTTTGCATATAATTTGCTCTAATAATTATTTCATCTTAAAAAAGTAATTTCACTAATTATAAAATATTAAATAAATTTTGGAATATTTTTTACTATTTTTAAAAAATTTTTCATTTTCTAAATTTTTAATTATAAATCCTGTTTATGGAATATTAGTAAATATTTTTAATTAAATCTTAACAACAATCTATAATTCAAATTAATAGAAATACTCCATCATTATATTAATTTAAACTTAAATTAATTAATATTTTTTTTAACATTATCTTTATATTTAATTAACACTCAATTTAATTTAATTGAATTGTAAAGAGGAGGATTACATGAATAAAAAAAGAAAAATTGCATTAATTGTTATTTCCATCATTCTTTTTATTTCTTTGACCATAATGTTCTCTTATGAACAGGAAGAAATAAAAAACATTATTATTCTTATTCCTGATGGTTTAACTGTTGGGAATGTTACCATGGCAAGATGGTATCAAAATGGACTGGAAATGAGCTGGGATAAATATGTATATGGACTTGTTAGAACTCATAATGCAGATTCTCCAATTGCAGATTCAGCTCCGGCAGCAACAGCATATGCAACCGGTTTTAAAACACATACAGGATATATCAGTGTATTGCCAGATGTTGCAAATATGCCAGGAGAAAAAGCTATAAATCCAAAAGATGCTAAATCCCCGATTTTTACTATTTTAGAAGCCGCAAAACTATTAGGCAAATCAACAGGTCTTGTGGCAACTGCAAATTTGCAGCATGCTACGCCTGCTGGATTTTGTGCACATTTTCCAAACAGAAATGATTATGAAAATATTGGTGAGCAGCAGGTATATCAAAATATTGATGTAATGCTTGGTGGTGGCTACAACTATTTTAGTTCAAAAAGAAAAGATAAAGAAGATTTGATTGCAGTTCTTAAAGGTAGGGGATATCAAATTGTTACAAATACAAAAGAAATGAACGAATCAAAAGCTTCTAAATTATATGGCCTTTTTGCTGATGATGCTCTTGCATATGATATAGATAGAGATCCAGAAAAAGAACCATCATTAAAAGAAATGACTGAAAAAGCTATTTCAATACTATCTAAAAATCCAAAAGGATTTTTCTTGATGGTTGAAGGTAGTAAAATAGACTGGGCAAATCATTCCAATGATCCAGTAGGAGTCATATCAGATATTCTTGCTTTCAATGAAGCTTGCCAGGTTGCATTTGATTTTGCAATTAAATCGAAAAATACTGTTGTAATTGTAGTATCAGATCATTCAACAGGTGGTTTTTCCATAGGCAATCAGTTAACAAGTTCTGGTTATGATAAAAAACAGTTGGTCGAATTTGTTTTGCCATTAAAACTTGCAAGATTAACAGGTGAAGGACTTGAAAAATTATTAAATGCCGATATGCCAGTCGAACAGATAAAGCAGATTATAGCAGAAAATTATGCTATAAAAGATCTTACAGATGAAGAAATTAAACAAATAACTGAATACCTTACATCGGTAAAAGCTGATCCGAAAAAAGCTGGAAGATTTAATAGTATAATTGGACCAATGTTAAGTAAGCGGGCTTTTATCGGCTGGACATCAAATGGTCATGTAGGTGAAGATGTTTTGTTTGCCATGTATCATCCTAAAAATAGAGTTTTAACAGGAGTGATAGACAATACTGATATTGGCAAATATATGGAAAAATTATTTAAAGTAAATTTAGCAGAACTTACTAAAAAGTATTTTATTGAGGCTTCATCTGCGTTTAAGGCAAAAGGTGCAGAGGTTATATTAGATAATACAACAGATCCTGCAAATCCAGTATTGAAAGTATCAAAATCTGGAATAATCATTGAGATACCTGCTCAAAAAGACTATGTTATCGTTAATGGTAAACAAATTATGACCAAAATTATAAATGTTTATAATGGAACAACATTCTATGTTTCACAGGATGTTATTAATTTACTGAAATAATTTTCAATTCATTTATTAAATTCAAATGGTAAATAAAGCAAACAAAATTTGTTTTGATTAACTAAAAAGCCGCCAATTCCTTTCTGGAATTTCCGGCGGCTTTTTTATTAAATTTTCTTTGTTAATTTTTTGATAAAAGGTAGAAACATTGATCTTTTTTCACAATAATCTTCCCATTTTTTACCAAAAAAATCTTTTAATACCTTTTCTTCCTTTGGTATTCTTTCTAAAAGTAAAAAAAATAAACCAATATTAAAAAATAAAATTATTAATAGATTTGAAAGTGCAATAGTTATACCTATATGCATCAATATGAAACCGGAATAAATTGGATGCCTTACATGCTTATATGGGCCATCTGTTATAAGCCTATGGTTTTCTTTTATTTCTATTGTCTCAGAAAATTCTCCATCAAGAACATGACTCGCCCATCCTATAATTATTACTCCGAAAATACCGGCTATCAGTCCAGCTATTCTTATTTTGATATTTATATATATGTTGTATTTCATTAAAAAATTTAACTTAAAAATATAAAATAAAAATAATATTACTTCTACAAATATTAAAATAATGAGAAAAACCGAGTCTGTTTTAGAATATTGAGTATAGAATGATTTGTTTGTCCTTAATCTATTGCGCTTTTTTGCAACCTTTTTTACATTAATAAGTATTATTGTATATATAAAATAAATTAATCCCGCACAAATTGTAATGTATTTATTCATAAAATTAAATATATTATATTATCTTACTTTTATTGCAACTCTTTATTATATATTAAATATATTAAATAAATCTTTTAGTTATAGATTTTCTTTTGTATATTATTCATATGCATATTATCCATATATATATTACTCATAGTTGCATATTGCAATATTATATTGCAATTTAAAAGCAATGATAATACAAAATTATACTTTTAGTATAAAATTAAACATGTTTTTATAAAATTACTATTATCTTCATTCAGTCAATCTGAATATTAAAAACTCAGCACGAATATCATGCTTATTTTCGCAGGAACGTAATGTATTTAATGGTACTTCAAGGCAATCATTTTCATGAAGAATAAAAATATCATTATCTATTTTTACCTCAATACTCCCTTTAGTAACA
>JBKBTB010000288.1:0-2214 GCA_046291015.1 Exilispira sp.
CTCATTAATACTTTATGGGAAAATAGAGACAACATTAGCCAAAGCTAGATTTTTAAGATCAAATGTCGAAAAATTAATAACTAGGGCAAAAATTGAGGATTCAGTGCATAATAGAAGAATAGTAAGAAAAACAATTCAAAATAAGGATGCATTAATAAAATTATTTAAGGAAATTGGTCCAAAATTTAAAAATAGAAATGGTGGTTATACAAGAATAACTAAAACTGGTTTTCGTAAAGGTGATAATGCTCCGATGGCAATAATAGAGATTTTATCTGAATAAATGGATGATGTAAAATTGAAAGTCTGGCATCTTGCCAGATTTTCACTTCTATTAATAATAATAACAATATTTATTATATCCTTAATCTATCAAAGTCTTATTAAATCTATTATATTTTCCTTTTTTATCTTTTTTATTTTTATCCTAAAAGGTTTTAGAAAAAGTTTGTCATTAATAGTAAAGTTGCTTCTCGTTTTTATACCAATAATCTTTTTAAGATCTTTTACTTTTCTAGTTTATGGTAAACTAAAAAGCATTATATTAATTAATGAAATGCAAAAGTTATCAATACAATTTCTAAATATATCAAATTCAATATTATTTTCTTCCTTATTTTTTCATTTAGCACCTGTTAAAAATCCAATCCCAATTGAATCTATGGATAAAATAATAAAGGATATTGATAAAAAGAGTTTCAAGATAAAATCTATTTCATCAATTTTTGCATATCTTATCTATGAATGCTATAAATCATTTTATAAAATTAATAGTTGACTAATTTTGTTTTTTATAAATTTCCGATTTTAAAGACTCAATCTGTTCAGTTTGAGTATCATCAAATTGAACCCCATAGTGCCAGAAGTCCTGTTCCTTCCATCTTCTTCTTACATAAGCTTTCAATGAAAAAATCTTGTCATCAATCTTAAAATTAATTTGAGCCTCATCATTTTCTAAAAGATTAGATGATAGATCATTATCCTTTGAGAAAAATTGCATCCCTCCAGCAGAAATATCGAAAATATTAGCTTCAACATTTAAATATTCTGTTCTTGTAAAATAATTATTTTTAATCAAAGATGCTATAAGTAATTTTGAGAACTCTTCTAAATTGTTGATAATATTGAAAGCAATCTGAGAATTTTTCTCAATTTCATTCATTAAATATAAATAACCAATAACAAATTTTTTATAAATTACTGGAAAATAAAGTTCGGAAAGTATATTTTTTTTCTGTTTCAATATAAGAAGTTGATTTATTTTTTGTAATGCAACATTCTTATCATTGCCAAGTAATTTATAATATTCAATTATATCTTCATTTACAATAACCTTTTCTATATCATATACCTGCGAATCAGGAAAATACTTGAAACTATTGGGAATATAAAAGGCTTTACCGGTTTTAACAATTAGAAATTCTTCGAGTGTTGCAGGATTTCTATTCTTAAATATTACTGTAGCATTTTTTGAAAAAACAGACATTTTCCTTTTAAAACCACCAATTAAGTCCTGAATATTATTAATACTTTCTAATTTCAGTAAATTTTCATCAAAAATTTTAAAATTTGTCGTTTCAGGGAAATCAAGATGCTCAATTTTTGATTGAAATGAAACTGAAACCATATTGTCTTTCAATGTAACTCTTTGATGTCTTCTCTGAATATTTCTTACTATACTATCTGGAAAATTAACAACAAATGTTTGTGAATTGACAATTGACTTAATAGATGAAGTAAACATATGTCTATTATCTCTAACAAAAAATATAAAAGTTAATTTTTGATAAATTGAAAGAGGAAGTTTACAGTTATGCTGAATAGTTATTGTAAAAGAATCATATCTTACAATTGTTCCAGTAAATTCATACTTTTCTTTTATGTAAAATGAAAGCGGGATTTTTTTAGTAAACAGTATATCTAAAATATATTCTTTTTCTATTCTCGATGATATATTTGCACTCAAAATTATCTCCTAGTATACTTTTTTTATTAAATATAAAATTATATTGTAAAAAATTCAATTTAATTAAAAATATTATTTATATTAAAATCGTCTTTTAATAAATTTTATTGAAAAAAATTTACCATGGTTAATAATTTGTTAGCAAATTATGAAAGAAAGAATTTATAAAATACTTGAGACTATAGAAAAACTATCAAATAAAACAAATTTTAATCATAAAGTAAAATTAGTTGCTGTATCTAAAACTT
>JBKBTB010000289.1:0-2209 GCA_046291015.1 Exilispira sp.
CCTATTATTAAATATTCTTTTTATATTTTACTGGTTATTTTAATTGGTTTATTTATGCAAGCAAGCAGAACAACATTTATTTATTTTCAGTTTTAATATTATGAAGAAATTTATAAAAAAAATATTGTTATTATCTTTAATATTAGCAATTCTTTACCCAATTTTTATAATTATCATTGGTGAAATATTTGGTCCAAATCAAAAAAATTTAAAATTTATCCCGGAAAGAAGTTGGACAAAAAGAAAATTAAGTGAAGCTTCAAGTTATGGAAATATTGATATACTTTTTATCGGTTCTTCTCATGCCTATAGAGGATATGATATAAGATTCTTTAATAAATTTGGTAGATCTTTTAATTTAGGTACTACTAGTCAAACACCTTTGCAAAGTTATTTTTTGCTTAAAAAATTCATAAGTATTTTAAATCCAAAATATATTATAATTGATATCTATTTTCCTCTTTTTGAAAGTGATGGAGTTGAATCTTCTATTGATATTGTTTCAAATCATATTTCCAAAGATAACATTAAATTGTTCATTATGTCTCCCAATCCTATAGTTTTAAATACTTTAATTTACTCCTATTATTATAATTATGCAAAAAATACTACAAAATTAAAAAATTATTCAAATAAATTTGATACTTATATTTCAGGGGGATTTGTAGAAAGAGAAATACAATTTTTTGCTAATAAAGAAAGGTTTTTTGAAAAAAATATAAAAATAAACCAAATTCAGAAAAAATCATTCGAAAAACTCATCGCATTTATTAAAAAGAAAAAAATAAAATATGTCATTATTCATTCACCAATTACAAAAGCGGAATATTCTTCTTACTTAAATACTAAAGAACTCAATGATTATTTTGAATCCAAAGGATTTTATCTTAATTTTAATGAGATACAAATTCCTTTATATGACAATATTCATTTTTATGATAAACATCATTTAAATCAATATGGAGTTTATATATTTAATAAATACTTGGCTGAATTTTTAATAGAAATGTTTCCAGAATTAAAAAATAAAAAGTAAAAAAAATATAAAATATCCTGTTATATGTGATATGAAAAGATAATTAAAGGGTAAAAAATGCTAAGAATATTTACAGTTATTGGTGCAAGACCTCAATTTATTAAGGCTGCTGTTTTAAGTAGACTTATAAGATCAGAAAAGTATAAGGATAAGATTTTTGAAATTCTTGTTCATACTGGTCAACACTATGATGATAACATGTCAGATATCTTTTTCAGACAGATGGAAATTCCACAGCCAGACTATAATCTTTCAATTGGCAGTCTATCTCATGGTGCAATGACCGGGGCAATGCTTGAAAAAATTGAAAAACTATTGATCAAAGAAAAACCGGATTTAGTTTTGGTTTATGGTGATACAAATTCAACACTTGCCGGTGCTTTAGCAGCATCCAAACTTTTAATACCAGTTGCTCATGTTGAAGCTGGACTTCGCTCTTTTATGATGTCGATGCCAGAAGAACAAAATAGGAGATTAACAGATCATCTTTCGACTTATTTATTTTGCCCGACTTCAGTCGCATTAGAAAACCTTAAAAGAGAAGGTATCACTTATAATCAATCACAAAAAGCTTCTTCTGATAATAAATTTGTTTATAATTGTGGAGATATAATGTATGAAGCATCTTTATACTATAGAGAAAAGGTAAAAGAAGGTCTTGCGAAAAAAAAAGAAGAAGTTATAAGTAAAAATATTTTAAGTATATTAGAAAATAAAATTAAACAAAAGTTTTCTATTTTGACAATTCATAGACAGGAAAATACTGATAATCAGGAAAGGCTATTTTCAATTTTTCAAGCATTAAATGATTTTAAAAAATTAGATATAATCTTCCCTGTTCATCCAAGAACAAAAAAGGTAATAGAAAAATCCGGTATTAGATTTAATTCTCATATCCATTGCATCGATCCTGTTGGTTATTTCGATATGCTTTACCTTGAAGATAATAGTGAATTTATAATTACAGATTCTGGTGGTGTTCAAAAAGAGGCATATTTTTTTAATAAGCCCTGTATTACTTTAAGAGATTCTACTGAATGGACTGAGCTTGTTGATGCTGGCTGGAATACACTTGTTGGAGCTGATAAAGAAAAAATTATAAATGCTCTAAATAAAATGCCTTCTTTTGGGAAAAGAGTAAATCTATATGGTGATGGTAAAACTGCTGAAAAG
>JBKBTB010000051.1:0-10323 GCA_046291015.1 Exilispira sp.
CAAAAGGGTACTGGTAGGGCAAGGCATGGTTCTATACGATCACCAATTTGGAAAGGCGGCGGGGTAACTTTTGGCCCAAGGAAAGAAAGGAATTTTAAAAAGAAAATAAACAAAAAAATGAAAATAACAATTTTTTCTCAAAGTTAAAAGACGATCCTTTTTTTACTAAATCACCTTATGCAATTTTTGTTGCTGATCCAAATGGTAAAATAAGGCTTTACAATGAAATTGCTAAAAATATTTTCATTATAGATCTTGAAAATATTTATTTTCCAGATTTGGTTATTGAAGAAGAAAAACTATTAAAGATATTCAAAACAATCAATAAGATAAAAAATTCTAATCTTAAAGTAAATATCAAAGAACAATACTTAAATTCCTATTATACTAACATTTTTCAGATTGAAATAAATTTAATAGAAAATGATAAAGAAAAATATATTATAGTTTTCTGCAAAAGATATGGAGAACTTAACGAAATAATAGATAATCTTGATATTAATTCAAATTACTTTTACTCTCTTATCAATCTAATAGAGCATCCGGTATTTCTTAAAAATACTGAAAAAAAATATATAATTATAAATAAAAGTTTTGAAAATCTTTTCAACCTTTCAAAAAAAGATGTTATAAATAAAACAGATCTTGAAATTTTTAGTCTAAAAGAAGCAAAAGATTACTCTAAAAGCGATCAATATGTTATTGAACAAAAAATAACAGTATCAGAAATTCACTGGAAAAAATTTGAAAATAATCTATTGTGTTTTAATACAATAAAAAGCCCGATATTTTCCGATTCAAAAAAAGTTATAGGATTGATTGGTATTTCTAAAGATATTACGGCAGATAGAATAAAAATTCTCGAACAAAAATATAATCTTCAACTTTATACTATTATAGAAAACATGATGTATAAATTGTTTGAATCAATTGATTTAGAAAAGACACTAAATTATTATCTAAAATCTTTATCAGAAACTTTAAATTTAACTTCAATCTTGTTTTATTTTAAGGATCCGGATTCGAAAAATTACCTTAATTTATTATATTTTATCAATAATAAAAAAGGAGCTATTAAATTAAAAATTAAGAAAAGGATAAATATAAAAAATTTATATTCTGAAATTTATGAAAAAATTACAAAAGAAAAATTTTGTACTTTTAATCATACTTCTTTTACATTTTTCAAACCTTTTTTAGATATTGAATATGAAGAGATAAAGAAAAAAAATATTGAATTGACAATTTTTCCAGTAGTACAAAATAATGATCTGAAATCTCTTATAGTATTTGTTAAATTTAAAAACAAATTTCCACAATATTTTAAAGGGGATATTGAAGATTATAATAAATATTTTGATCTTTCTATATCTCAAAAGAAATCTTTATCCATACTCTTTTATTTCTTATACAATTTTATAGAAAAAAGAAAAAAAGAAAAATTATTAAAAGAATATTCTTACAATCTTGAACTAATACAGCAGACAATACCAATCTCTTTCTGGGTAGAAGATCTTTTAACTAAAGAAATAATCTTTTCAAAATATCTTTATGATCTAATAAAAATATCTAAAAAGAAAAAGTTATCTAGAGAAATAATTTTAAGTTCAATTGATCCTAAAGCAAAAAGAAAGCTAAAAAGGTTTTATTATAAATTAAATAAACAAAGATTTGCTCAAATTATAATTCATATATTTTACAATAAAAATGACAAAAAGATTTTATCTTTTTCTGGACAAAAATTTGAAAATAAATTGATTGTTGTCGTTCTGGATATTACCAGACAAAAATTAATAGAAGAAGAACTTTTAAAAAATATTAAGGAATTAGAAAAGGCTAAAAAGTCGGTGGAAGATGCAGATAAATCCAAATCAAACTATCTTGCTTTTTTAAGCCATGAGCTTCGAAATATGTTAACTGCAATAGGAGGAATATCATCAATTCTAATTGAAAGATTGAAGGATAAAGAAGAGAAAAAGTTTGCGATATCTATAAATCAAAATACAAATCAGATATTAGAATTGATTAATAATATTTTAGATTTTTCAAAACTTGAATCAAAAGAAGTTGAATTAAATAAAAAATTATTTTCAATAAGATATCTTGTAGATAAAATTGAAGAATATTTTTATCTAATTTCACTTGAAAAGGGTTTGATTTTCAATATTATTGTTGATCATAATGTTGAAGATATAGTATATCTTGATCAACTGAGAGTGAATCAGATTTTGATGAATCTTATAACTAACTCTATAAAATTTACCTCTAAGGGATTTGTTAAATTATCTGTTTATCAGTTTTATGATAATATTTTAAAAATCAGCAAAATTGTTTTTTGCATTGAAGATAGCGGCATAGGAATATCAAATGAAAATATTGATAAAATATTTAATCCATTTGTTCAGGAAGATAAGACAATTTACACAAAATACGGTGGAACTGGACTTGGTCTTTCAATAGTTAAAAAACTTGTTGATACAATGAATGGTAAAATATCTGTAAAAAGTAAAAAAGGATCTGGTTCTTCTTTTACTATTGAATTACCCTTGAATAATTATAATCAAGATATTAAGGAAGATGAAATAGAATTTCTAAAAAAATTAGATGATAGAAATGAAAATTATGCGAACAAAATTAATCTTATAAATCAGCTAAAAAAAAGTTTTGAAATTCATAAAAATTTAAATCAAAAAGATAAATTAGTATTCGATATACTAATTTCAATTGAAGATCAATATTTAAGTTCTAAAATTATCAGCCTGCTTGAATATCTTAAAATAAATTATATTTCTTTTGATTTATCTAAAAATTATGTCAATTTAAATAAAATAACTCTTTCAAATTCAAAAAATATTTTTGACTTTAAAAATTTTATAAATGATTATAAAAATAAAAGAATACTTGCCTGCTTTTTAGATAAATATTCTTTTCAATACTTCAAAGATCATAAAGATTCCTGTATTAAATTCATATTTGATATTAATGAAATTCGTATTGCAAATGAGTACTTAGATTTAAATCAATTTTCCTTAAATGCACCATTTACTTATGATAAATTATTTGATCTAATTATATTTATTTTTCAAAATAATATTAAATCAGTTGACACCATTTAATTTTTGTTTTTGATTTTAATGCGATTAAAATTTGTTATGGTATAATTAATAATGGAACAGTTAATTTATGTTATAGATAATGTATTTGAAGGGCCAATCGAACTTTTAATATTTTTAGTAAAAGAGAAAAAAGTTTCAATTGTAGATATCCCTTTAATATTTATTGCAAATCAATTTTATGATTATTTTCAAAGAGTGAATAAAATCCCTCTTGAATCTACCGGGAATTTTATATCAATATTATCAGAACTTGTTAATATTAAATCAAGATATCTTATAAAAAAAGAAGAGGAAATTGAATTACTGGAAGAAAAGGAAAATTTTTTCAATCACCCGGATCCAGAAAAATTAGTTGAATACAAATCAATAAAAGAAGCTTTTGATAAGTTTTGTGATATTGATGAAAAAAATAGTTTACCTATTTTTACAAAAAGTCAGATGCAGATTATTATTGATGAAGATGAAAAATGGGAAGCTATCTCTATTATTGATCTTTTTAAACACTTCGAATCAATAATCTCAAAAATACCGGAGCAAAAAGATTTTATTATAAGTCGTTCCACAATAACAGTTGAAGAGATGATTGAAAAAATAAAAGATTTATTGAAGCAAAATGAATTTCTGCTATTTTCACACATCATTGTGCAATATAATAGCAGAGTTGAATTTATCTGCCTTTTTTTAGCAATTTTAGAACTTGTAAAAAGCAAGTATATAAAAATATATCAGATAGATCAATTTACAGATATTAAAATTACAAGAATATAATTTAAGTAAGTCAAAATGTTAATTTAAAAAATGTTAGTTTAATAAGATAAGATTATGATGTTATTAACTGGTGAACAAAAAAAACTTTATCTTCAATTAATTGAAACCATTCTTTTTTATGAAGGAAGACCTATTTCTGTTGGTGAAATTTCTAAAATGTGTGAACTCGATCCAGATACATCATTACAACTTTTGCTCGAACTAAGAAAAGAACTTTTATTTGCAGATAGAGGTGTTCTTATTGAACAAAAAGATGATACATTTTTTTATGTAGTAAATCCAAAGATAAAAGAGAATTTTATAAAAATTTATAAGATAAAAGAGAATAAAACAAGATTAACGGAGCCTTTAAGAGAAGTTCTTTCGATAATAGCCTTCAAGCAACCAATTACAAAAATTGAAATAGATTCAATTCGTGGACTTGATAGTGCATATTCTTTGAAAAGGCTTCTTGAAATGGGCTTGATTGAAGTTAAGGGTAAAAAAGATCTTCCCGGAAAACCATCTTTATATGGAACAACTACCAGATTTTTACAATTTTTCAAAATTAGCTCTCTTGATCAACTTCCAAAACCGGAAGAGCTACTATCAAATATAAAATTTTTTGGAGAATGATGTGAGATTACAAAAATATATTTCTAATTTTTCAAGTATTTCAAGAAGAAAAGCAGAGCAACTTATAAAAGAAGGTCTAGTAAAAGTCAATGGCATTGTTAACACAATACCATATTATGATGTTCAGGAAAAAGATAAAGTATATGTAAAAGGAAAACTTATTAAACCACCAAAAGAATATCAATGTTTTGTATTTTACAAACCATCTGGTTATTTATCATCCTTTTATGATCAAAATGATCAAAAAGGAATAAAAGAATTTTTTGAAAACAGATCAAATCTTAAAATTGCCGGGAGGCTTGATTATTTTTCTGAAGGGATTCTGGTTATTACAAACCATACAAAGCTTATAAATATTTTGACACATCCCTCATACCAGATAGAAAAGGAATATCTTGTTTTTTCCTATCAAATCATAAAAAAAGAATTAATCTCTAATTTTAAAAAAGGTATTACAATAGATGGTGAATTTTACAAAGCCATAGACTTTGATCTTATAAAGGATACTGTAGCGAGAATTGTATTAAAAGAAGGTAAAAACAGGGAGATAAGAAATGTATTTGCGACATTCAAACAACCAATAGCAAGACTTTTAAGAGTGAGAATTGGACCTTTGAAAATTGGTAATTTGAAACCTGGAGAAAAAAAGCAGGTCCCCTTATCTATTATCGAACCACTACTTTTTCAAAATAAGGTTAAAAAAGAGATAGAGGATAATGATGATTATAGCGATTGATGGTCCTGCTGGAAGCGGCAAAAGCACAATTGCAAAACTTCTGGCTGAAAAACTTAATTTTACCTATATAAATACCGGTGCTATGTATAGAGCAGTTACCCTTTTTGTGATAAAAAATAATTTACTGGATAAATTAAAAAAAGATGAAATAAAAATTGCAGATATCTTAAAAGATATTAATATAGAAATGGATAAAGATAAGATTTTTTTAAATGGTATAGATGTTAGTATAGCTATTAGAAATGAGGATGTAACAAAAGAGGTATCTTATATTTCTTCTATATCTGATGTCAGAAAATTTTTAGTTGAACTTCAAAGAAGTATTGGTAAAAAACAGGATTCCATACTTGAAGGAAGGGATATAGGAACAAATGTTTTTCCAGATGCTGAATTTAAATTTTTCTTAAATGCAAATGTTAATGAAAGGGCAAAAAGAAGATGGCTGCAAGAAGGGCAGGATAAGACTTACGAATATATTGTTGATGATATAAAAAGAAGAGATATTTATGATTCAACAAGAAAAGAAAATCCCTTAAAGAAAGCAGAGGATGCTATTGAAATTGATACAACAGGATATACAATAGAAGAGGTACTGGATAAAATTTTAAAAATTGTAAAGAGGTAAAAATTTTACAATGTCACCGGATAAGGATAGATATCATAATCTTAGAGAAAAACTTGGCATAGACCAACTGGACGAACAATCGAGAAAACAGATGCTTGAAAAACTTAGAAAGGCTGGTGGCAAGGTAGATTTTTCAATTTTTGACAAAGAAAATGAAACAGGTTATAAAATATTTCAAAGAAAAGATTCCAGTACTTTTCAATCAGATATAATTATAGATGGTATCAAAAAAAGAACTTCTTCTAAAAATCAAAATATTTATAAAAAAGATCGAGCTGCAATTAAAAATTATAAAATAATAGATAAAAGACTTGAAGCTGAAAAAGCCATATTAAAAAAGGTAGATAAAATATCAAAAAATGATAAAATCCCAGATAAATCTATTGCCAGTAAAGAGAAAAATAATGATACTTCTATTAAAAATGTAAAATCAATTAAAGATGAAGATGAAAGTAAAAATAAATCAAAAAGGAATTTATCTTTTTCACTAACAGATAGAATTCTTTTTGCAATAAATGGATATATCTTTAAAGTACTTACCTTCAAAATCTCAAGATTGCATCAAGATTTTCTCATAGATTTTTTCCCGCATTATGCATCTACCATATCAAAACTTGGATATTTCATAAAGGGTTGTATCAACTCAGCACCAATCAAAAAGAAGCTTAGAGAAACATTGGGCAAACTAAGCCCTTTACACTACGATATTATTCATCAATTTCTTAATCTTGCTGACGAAGATTATCTATCTATATTTTATGAAAAATCATTTGAAAAATTTTCATCTATTATAGATGATGATCAATTTGAAAAATTTTCTTTTTATTTTAAAAAATTATTATTTATAAGAGAGCATTCAGGGGTCTTTGAAATTTCAATGTTAACAACGAGAAATATCTATATGCAATTTTATAGATTAAATGTTTCTGAACAGGAATTGTTAAATGATATAAATTTTATTATAACTTCTTCATATGAAAAATTTCATATCTTATTTTGTATAAATATAGGGAAATATCTTGCTTTTAATTCTCAAGCCATAAAAGATTACTTAAAATCTGATGAAACTGATAATATAGGATATTATTATAAAAAAGAAAAGGAAGAGGAAGAGGCAAGTTTAAAATCTTTAAAAGATAATTTGATTGATAAAAAAAAGATTATTGAAGAGGATATCGAAAAAAAAGAGATTGCCAAGATTCCGGATGATGTAAAGAAAGGATTTGAATTTATGGATGATATTCAAAAAACTTTTGAAAACCATCTGGAAGAATTCATGCAAAGTGATAGAATTTTACAAAGAATCAATTCAGATGATAAAATTGCACTTACATACATTTTTTACAAAGAATTAAATGAACAATATACAATTTTCATGACCTCAAAAGATATTGGCTATAAAATAAAATTTGAAGAACATAAAAAGGTAGATATTAAAACAGATTTAAATAATGTTTTAAATTCACTTAATCTTTTATATCAGGATTTCGAGCTTTATGCTGAGAATTCATTAAAATTAAAAATAAAATCCGAACAAACATTTTACGATGAGACTCTTAATCAGGATAAAGAAAATATGTTGAAACTCTCCGTTTCTATCAGGAATAAATTGATAGAAATTCTTCAAAATTTTTTGGTTATTACTATGAAAATTATTAAAGACTATACAGATAAAAATTTCTTTTTGATAGATAACCCCGAAGAAAAGCTTTATCTTGATGAAAGACTTCATGGAATTAAAAAATTTAATGGTAAACCGATAATTTATATTTATACAAGAGCATACTATTTTATAAAAGCATTTATATATAGACTTGAAAAGACAGATCTTTCTGGATTAAAATTAGAAATAGAAGAATAAATCAATTATCAATCATTAAAAATATTTAAAATATTTGAATAAAAGGATATTCTGTCCTGAATTATATCATCATATGTTAATGAAAAAAAATTAATATTGCCATTATATTCGGTTACAAAATTATAAATATCCGAACAATCGACATTTATTTTAAAATTAGATTTTTTATTCAAAATAAAGCCTTTAGTTTTAAGATATCTTTTTATAATTTTTATTTTATCTTTTTCCCCGGTGTATTTAATATTAACAGGTATTTTTAATCCACTCGAACTAAAATATGATGGTAAAATTTTTCCTATTTCAGAAATTATATTTAAGTATAGATTTATATTTTTTCTATTCATATATGCCTTTATCTCAAAAGCAGTTATTCTTTCTAATTGTTCATAATTTTTATCTGCCTTCTTGAGAAAGTAATCGAGATATTGATTTTTAAGCTTTTTAGAATTAACCTTTTGAGCATAATATAGATAATAAATATAACCTTCATTTAATGTAATACTTTCAAAAATATTTTTTTCTTTTAATATTAAAACTTTTTCAATAAGAGGAAATGATGATAAAACCTTTCTTGCTACCTGATAGAAATTTAATCTTTCAAGTTTTTTATCTATATTTGCAAGGTGTAAAGAAGCATAATACTTAAATCTAATATTAGCAATTATGCGTAGAAAATTGTAATAAATTATATCTAATCTTGATTTTAATAACTTTAGATTATTCAGATAAAAACTTTTTTTTTCAATTTGAATAAGCTTTTCATAATAAAATGATTCAAGCTGATAATAATTCATCAGCTGTTCATATAAATTCAAATTATATTGATAGATCCACCATTTGTTTGGATATTTTTTTATACTTTTATAAACAGATATTAGTTTATCCTTATCACCTTTAAGTGCATAAAGATAAATCAATTCATATAAGATAAATGGTGATTTTAGTAAAGGTTTTCCGGTTAAAAAATATTTTTCAGCCTTTATCAAATCTGCTTTATTCAAATATATTTCGCCAAGTGCAAAAAATGCTTCTCCAAAATTTACAAATGTAGATGCTGATAAAAAAAGCTCTTCAGCCTTAGAGAAATTTCTTAGCTGAAACTCCATAACCCCCCAGTTATAAAAATATAGGGGGGAATAGGAAGCTGTTAGTTGAAGTGCTTTTTCATACTCGACTCTTGCCTTTTCAATATCATAAATATTAGCATAATACAAAGCCTTAGCACCTATAAAATAAGAAATATTTGGGTATAGAGATTCACCAAGTTCAAGCAAGGCATAAGCCTGTTCAAATTTTTTCTCTTTTAATAAAACCCATATAAGAGAATAAAGGTAATATGGATCAGAATTCCCATTATAAAAAGCTAACTGCAAATACTCTATAGCCTTTTTATTATTGTTTAAATAAGCATATGATTCACCTATTTTTTCAATTATTTCAACCTTTTTTAAGCCATTTTTATATGAGATAAGAAAATATTTTAAGGCAAGATCATAAACCTGCTGAGAAAAAAATATTGATGCAATTTGCTCTGGTATTTTTGAAGATTTATTATTTTTATTGAATTCACCAAGCAAAATTGATAAAGCTCTGGAATAATTTCCTTCTTTTATTAATTGCTGGGAATCGACTATTATTCTATCTTCATCATCACTGTTGTATTGACTGCTGGTTTTATTATCATAATCTTTTTGAAAAGAAAAAAAGAAAAAAATCAATACTATTAAAAATGATAAAAATATTATAAGCTTTTGATTTGATATCAGTTTTTTATTAATAAGATATAAATTTTCTTTCATATAGATAGAATACTTTTTTTTAATCTTTTTTCAAAATTAAATTTAAAAAATTTTAATTAAATAGTTGACTTTAAATTTTTATGTATTATTTATCTGGTGTTTTAGTGTTGTAATACACTAATGCTATATATTTATTTTTTAAGGAGTTAACATGTCAGAAGACATAAAAATTATCCAGTGCAAAAATCTTTTTTTTGGTTATTCAAAAAATCTTCTTTTCAATAATCTTAATTCATACTTCAGTCAGGGGCATATCTATGGGCTTTTAGGAAAAAATGGAGCAGGTAAGACAACACTGTTAAAATGTATAGCTGGTTTGCTTCATCCTGATAAAGGCGAAGTTGAGATTTACGGTAAAAAGTCGATAAAAAAAGAACCTTCGATTTTAAAAGAGATCTTTTTTTATCCAGAGAATTTTTATTTACCTTCTCTTGATGGTAAAAAGTATTGCGAGCTTTATAGTCCTTTTTATCCAGATTTTGATAAAGATTATTTTTTAAAAACTTGCGATAGCTTTGAAATTCCATTGAATAAAAATTTAAGCACATTTTCTTTCGGACAGAAAAAAAAGTTTTATCTTGCGTTTGGACTTTCAACATTTGCCAAAATAATGCTTTTAGACGAACCAACAAATGGTCTTGACATCCCTTCTAAAAGTGCTGTAAGAAAAAAATTGGCTGAAAGTCTTAATGAGAATCAGATCTTTATTATTTCCACCCATCAGGTAAGAGATTTATCTCAAATTTTCGATTCAATAATTATTCTTGCTGAAGGTAGAATTATTTTTAATAATTCAATAGATT